>LVAZ01000022.1 GCA_001603055.1 Victivallales bacterium Lenti_02 | reverse complement strand
GGTGGGCCTGCCGCGAGTCATGGACTACACCACCCGCCACGTGCGCAACCAGTTCGTCGTCCGGCTGCCCGCCGGCCGCCGCCAGGCGGTCTGGGACGGGCTGAAGGAGGCGGGCGTGGGCTGCAACGTCTACTATCCCGTGCCCCTGCACCTGCAGGAGTGCTTCGCCGCCCTCGGCCACCGCGAAGGTGATTTCCCGGTTTCCGAGGCCGCCGCCAGGGAAACCCTGGCCCTGCCCATCTACCCCGAACTCGCCGCCGGCCAGCGGCGGCATGTGGTCGGGAGCATCGCGCGCCTCCTCGCCAACAAGGCCTAGCCCATGAGCCCCGCCAACAGCACTTCCGCGACGTACCGGCGGCTTTTCCAGGCCTTCGCGAAGTCCTATGTCTGGAGGCTCCTGCTCGGGGTGCTGGCCGGGATGATGAGCGGCGGAGCCGTGGCGGGCGCCCTGGTCTTCATGCCCCCGGTCCTGCGGATTCTGCAGGGACAGCGTTCGCCGGACGAGGTGCTGTCCACGGTGGCCAGGGACAAGGACGGACTCTCCTCCCTGCGTCGGCTCGCCGACATTCTCGATGTGCCGCTGCAGACCGAAGACGGCCGGATCACGATCTATCTGGTGGTGCTGGTGGTGGGCGTGATGCTGGTCTTTTTCCTGTTCCAGGCGATCAGCCAGTACGTCAACCGGTACACGCTGCGCTGGGTGGGGGCGAGAGTGGTCACCGACATCCGCACCCGGCTGTTCCGGCACCTGCAAGACCAGGGACTGGTCTTCTACGGCCGGGAGGACGTGGGCAAGCTGATCAGCCGTTGCACCTACGACACCTCGACCATCGAGCATGCGTTCGCGCATACCTTCGCCGATTTGGTCCAGGCCCCGATGGAAGTGCTCGCGCCCATGGTGGTGGTAATCGTTCTGACCACCGGCAACGGCCTGGTGGGCATGATGCTGCTGGTCCTGCTGTGCTTTCCCCTGTGCGTGCTGCCGATCATCTATATGAGCCGACGGCTCAAACACTACTCCGTGCGGGCGCTGGGCGAGGTGTCGGTGCTGGTTTCCCGCATGCAGGAGACTTTCACCGGCATCCGGGTGGTCAAGGCCTTCAACATGGAGCGTTTCGAGTCCGAACGCTTCGACGCGGAGAGCGAGACCTATTTTCGCACCGTGATCCGGGCGCTGCGCGTCGAGATGCTGATGACGCCGCTCATGCAGTTCGCCGCCATCGCCATCGCCTCCATGTTCGTCGTCCTCTGCTATCTGCGCAATGTGGAATTCGCCATCCTGGGCACCGTCGGAGTGGCCGCCATCCAGGCCTACAAGCCCATCAAGCTGCTGGCCAAGATCAACGTCCAGCTCCAGCGCTGCGCCGCCGCCGCCGACCGGATTTTCGAGCTGCTCGACACCGACACCCGGCTGCCCGAGTCCCCGAACCCGGTGGTGCTGACGGGGATTGCCGACCGTATGGTCTTCGAGAAGGTGGGCTTCTTCTACGAGCAGGCGGGGCTGCGCATCCTGGAGGACATCGACTTCGCGATTCCGCGCGGCAGCGTGATCGCCTTCGTCGGCGAGACCGGCTCGGGCAAGAGCACCATCGCCAATCTGGTGGCGCGGTTCTACGACCCGACCGAGGGCCGCATCACCCTCGACGGCCACGACCTGCGGGACGTGGACATGGCCTCCCTGCGGCGGCTGATCGGCGTGGTCACCCAGGAGACCATCCTGTTCAACGACACCATCGGCAACAACATCCGCTATGGTCGGCCGGGCGCCACCATGGAGGAGGTGATCGAGGCGGCCAAACAGGCCAACGCCCACGATTTCATCATGCGGGAGAAGGAAGGCTACGACAAGGTGGTCGGCGAGAAGGGCTGCAAGGTCAGCGGCGGGGAGCGCCAGCGCCTGGCCATCGCCCGCGCCATTCTCAAGAACCCCCCGATCCTGATTCTCGACGAGGCCACCAGCGCCCTGGACACGGCCACCGAGCAGCTCGTGCAGGAGGCCATCAACCACGTCATGGCCGACCGCACCGTCTTCGCCATCGCCCACCGGCTCAGCACCATCAAGCACGCCAACCAGATTCTGGTGCTGGACAAGGGCCGGGTCATCGAGCGCGGCACCCACGACGAGCTGCTCGCCCGGGGCGGGCGCTACCGCAAGCTGTGCGAGATGCAGTTTTCCTGAATCCACGATCCGACCGAATCAGACGAAAGGCACCTGCCATGGCCAGCGAAAAACTCTCCCGCTCCACCTATCTCTCGCGCAACGTGGGCACCTATCCCGACACGGTCGAATGGCTCGGGCGGAGCTACGCGAAGGTCGACGATCTGCGCTACGGCACCAACCCCCACCAGACCGCCGCCCTCTACCGGCCCGCCGCCAACGCCGTCATCGGCGGCATGGAGGTGCTGAAGACCGGCAAGAGCGGCCTCTCGCAGACCAATCTCGAGGACATCAGCTACTCGCTGAACATCGTCAAGTACTTCGCCGATCCCGCCTGCGCCTGCATGAAGCATGTCAACCCCAGCGGGGCCGCCGTGGCCGCCCCCGGCGACTCCCTCCTCGAGGTCTACCGGAAAGCCCGCGACTGCGATCCGCGCGCCGCCTTCGGCAGCGTGGTGGCCTTCAACGCGGCGGTGGACGCCGTCACGGCGCGGGAGATCATGGGCACCTTCGTCGAATGCGTCGTGGCCCCCGCCTTCGCCGCCGAGGCCCTGGCCATCTTCAGCGACCCCGAGGCCAAGCTGAACAAGGACATCCGCATTCTCCGCTGCGGCGATCCGGCCGCCCTGCCCAAGTTCGTGGGCGACGACGTTGCCGGCTACCAGACCGTGAAGGTGCTGGCCGACGGCTGCCTGGTGGTGGCCGATCCCCTGCTCACCCACGTGCGGAGCGCCGACGACCTCAAGCCCGCCAGCGGCTCGAACAAGCGGGTGGGCGACCAGGTCTCCACCGTCCCCGCCACGCCCGGCCAGCTCCGGGACCTGCTCATCGCCTGGTACATGAACCTCAGCGTGCGCTCGAACGGCGTGGTCATCGTCAAGAACGGCGGCGCCCTGTCCGTCGGCACCGGCGAGCAGGACCGCGTGGGCGCCGTCGAGCAGGCGGTCTGGAAATTCCAGCACAAGTACGCGGGACCGGAGACCATCGAGGGCGCGGCCATGGCCAGCGACGGATTCTTCCCCTTCCCCGACGCGGTCGAGGTGGCCGCCGAGGCCGGGGTGCGCGCCATCGTCTCCCCCGCCGGCTCGCTGCGCGACGCCGACGTGATCGCCCGGGCCAATGAGCTGGGCGTGGCCCTCTACCACGCCCCCGAGCGGGTTTTCAGCCACCACTAGGCGCGCAGCAGGGCCCGCTCCATGCGGCCGAGGGCCTCGGCCAGAATGGCGCGGGGGCAGGCGAAGTTGAGCCGCAGGAAGCCCGGCGAGCCGTAGATGGCCCCCTGGTTCAGCCCGACCCCCGCCGCCTCGAAGAAGGCGGCGGGGTCGCCCAGGCCGCTGTTCCGGCAGTCGATCCAGGCCAGATAGGTGGCCTCGGGATGGACCATGCGGAAACCGGGCCAGCGGGCGACGTGCTGTTCGACCAGGTCGCGGTTGGCGCGCAGGTAGGCGATCAGGTCCGCGTGCCAGGCGGCGCAGTCCCGGTAGGCCGCCTCGCAGCCGATCAGGCCCAGGATGTTCACCTCCGGCACGATGCCCCGGATGGTGTGGCGGAACGCCTCCCGCCGCCGGGCGTCGGGGATGACGGCGAAGGCGCAGGACAGGCCGGGGATGTTGTAGGTTTTGCTCGGGGCCATGAGGACCACCGAGCGGCTGGTGTCCACCGCGCCGTAGGGGACGTGGCGGCGCCCCTCCTCGAGCACCAGCCCGCAGTGGATTTCGTCGGAGCAGACCACCAGATCGCGCCGTTCGGCGAAATCCGCCAGCCGCGCCAGTTCGTCCCGGTCGTGCAGGGTGCCCGTCGGATTCTCCGGATTGCAGAGCAGGAGCAGCCGGCAGTCGGCCGGCAGGCATTCCCCGAGGGCCGGGAAATTCAGCAGATGCCGCCCGTCCCGCTCCACCAGCGGGACGGTGGCGACGGGCAGGCCGGCCCAGGCGGGGGCGCTCAGGAACGGCGGATAGATGGGGGTGTGGGTGGCCACCGAGCCGCCGGCCGCGAAGGTGCGGCAGGCCGCGTGCAGCCCGGGCACCACCCCCG
>LVAZ01000235.1 GCA_001603055.1 Victivallales bacterium Lenti_02 | reverse complement strand
CTGCTCGTCTCCTACAGCCACGGTCCCGAGGCCCAGCGCCGCATCGAGGTGGCCCGCATCACCCCCGCCCCGGACCCCGCCCGGCGCTATCTCCTGCCCCGCGGCAACACCGATCAGTCGCCGTGCCCGGAACGCGAGGGCGACGCCCTGCTTTTCCACCGCGGCCAGTTCGCCGCCTCCGCCCGGGCCGTCCGGGTCGGCGCCGACGGCTTCAGCTTCGCCGCCTGGGTCCGTCCCGCCGCCACCGGCGTGCTCCTCGACTGCCGCGACGGCGCGAAATCCGGCTTCGTCGTGGGTCTCCAGGGCCACCAGCCCTTCTTCTTCCTCAACCCGGCCATCGGCAACCAGGTCTTTCCCCTGAACCTCGAACCGGGGCGCTGGAACTACCTGGGGCTGACCGTGGACAACCGCACCGGCCAGGCCCTGGCCGTGGTCAACGGCCAAACGGCCGAACGCACCTTCCCCGCCCCCTCGGGCACCCCGCTGGACGGCACCACCGCCCATCTCGGCCACCGCCGTTTTCCCGCCAGCCAGCTCACCGGCCTGGACGGGGCGCTGCGCTTCCTGGCCGTTCTGCCCGGCCCCTCCCTGGCGGCGGCGGACCACCAGACCCTGCGCGACGCCTTCGCCGCCGGCCGTCCCCAGCCACTCGCCGCTGCCGCGCTCTGGCTCGATCCCGCCGACGAACCCGCCTTCGCCCGCGATTTCCGGCTGCCCGACGCGGCGGCCGCCGGGGTGGAAACCGCCGTCTTCGCCGACCGCGCCTGCCTGGTGTTCCGGGGCGACGCCTCCGCCGGGCTCGATCTCGACGCCAACCAGCGCTCCCTCGGCCACACGGTCGAGGTGGAATTCCGCTTCGCCCTCCTAGCCGGTTCGGAGCAGGTCGTGGCCACGGTCGGCGACGCCGTGGTCCCCGCCCGCATCGTCCACCGCGAGGGCGGGCTGTTCCTCGAACTCGGCGAGCGACGCGCCCCGCTCGGCACCCTTCCCGCCGCCGCCCCGGAAACGCCCTGGCATACCCTCCGGCTGCGCACGGGAGACGGCGGGACGGCGGCCCGGCTGAACGACGCCCCCGAGGCCATCCTGCCCCACCAGCCCCAGGGCAACTGGGTCTATCTGGGACAGGGATTCCGCCACGGCGGCCCGGACCCCGCCAGTGCCTTCGCCGTGGACCTCGCCAGCGTCCGCAGCCGCGTCCGGCGCTGAGTTTCCGCCGACCGGGTTGACAGACTCGTTCCGGCAGGATATAGGAAATCAGGACAAGGATGGCAGGCGCATCCAGCAGGGAAGCCCGATTTCCGCCGTCGCCCGCCTTCCCTCGCAAACCGTGCGAACAACCTCCCGTTTATTCTTCCGCCTGCATCGGGCGGAAGGTGGTCGGCAACCAGGACACGGAAAGGAATCGACACATGGATGCGATCGATCAAATGGTCCACACGATGGTGGGGAAGCTGGGCGAGGCGGTGCCGCTGGTGGTGGGGGCGATTCTGGTCCTCCTCATCGGCTATGTGCTGGCGAATCTGATCCGCAAGGGACTCGCCAGCCTGCTGGGGAGGAGCAAGACCATCCAGAAACTGAGCGCCAAGGACGAGAAGGCGCTGCCGATCCACGAAATGGTGGCCCGCCTGGTCTACTACCTGCTCATGCTCTACGTGCTCATTCTCGCCCTCGAGGTGATGAATGTCACGGAAGTGCTGGACCCCGTGAAGGCCATGTTCGCCCGGATTCTGCTGGCGGTCCCGGACGTGGTGGCCGGGATTCTGATCGGCTTCGTCGGCTATGTCCTGGCCCGGATGGTCTCCGAGCCGGTGCGGGTGCTCTGCGCCCCGCTCGACAAATACTCGAAAAAGCTGGGCTTCAGCGAATCCTTCGTGCTTTCCCGGCTGCTGGGGCAGTTGGTGTTTCTGGCGATTCTGCTGCCGGTTCTGGTGGCGGCTCTCCACGCCTTGAAGATCGAGGCCATCTCGGTACCCGCGACCGGGATGATCGAGTCGCTGCTGGCGGCGGTGCCCATGATCCTGGCGGCGAGCGTCATCCTGCTGGTGGCCTACGCCGTGGGGTCCTTTGTCACCAACATTCTCCAGGAACTGCTGGCCAATCTGGGAACCGACGGCCTGCCCGCCAAACTTGGTGTCGGGAGCTGGTTCAACGAAACCTGGAAACTCTCCCGCGTGCTGAGCAAAATCGTCCTCTTCTTCATCATGATCGCGGCCCTGGTGTCGGCGCTGGAGAAACTCGGCATGGCCGAAGTTTCGCTGGTGGTGAAGGGCCTGATGGTCTTCCTCGGCCAGGTGGCGCTGGGCCTGGTGATTCTCGCGGTTGGCGCGCTCATCGCCAGGGGAGTACACAGCGCGCTCGTCGCCTGCAAGTGCGGCGAAGGTCTTGCCAACCTCGCCCGCTTCGCCATCGTCGGTTTGGTCCTGGCCATGGGCCTGAAGGCGATGGGCATCGCCGACCGGATCGTCGAACTGGCCTTCGGGCTGACCCTCGGCTCGCTGGCCGTGGCCGTCGCCCTCGCCTTCGGACTCGGCGGCCGCGAGGCAGCCGGGCGCCATCTCGAATACCTGCTGGCCAAACTCCGCAAAACCGAATAACCCGGAACGGGAAAAACGCCCCGGCGGTGAAATCCAACCCGCCGGGGCGTTTGCTGGACGCGGTCAGCCCTTGGGTTCGAGCAGAATCCTGCGAATACGGTCGATTTCCGCCGGAACAAGGCCGATGGCGATGGCGTAGTTCTCGATCTGCTCGTTGATGGTGTCGCCGGGATACATTTGCAGGGCGGCGGCGATGGCCTGGAAGGCGGCGGAGTGGCGCGAGCGCTTCCCCCACACCGAAAACGAGGTCAGCTCGTAGTCCCGCGCCAGATCGTCGAACCCCACGCCGAGCAGACCGAGCAGGAGAAACACCACGGTGCCGACACGGTCCGCCCCGGCCCGGCAATGGCAGAGAATCGGGTAGGCGTCCGGGTCCGCGAAGACCCGGAGCGCGTTCAGATAGCGGTTTTTGCCGGCCTCGGTGGCGAACTCGCCATAGGGCGGGACGGGTGCATGTTGCCAGCGCACCCGGTCCTCGTCCAGCACGGGATGCGGCCTTTCGTCCTTCGAGCGCAGATCGAGGTCGGTGCGGATGTGCAACTCGTCGAGCAGAATCCGTTCGGTTTCGCCGCGCATGCGGCGGCTGCTCATGGCGGAGGAGCGGTAGACGAGGCCCTGGCGCACCTGGCCGCCACCGGTGGTCGGCCAGCCGCCCAGATCCCGCATGTTGGTGATGCCGGGAACGAAAACCCAGCGCGGCAGGGCCGGATGGGTCCGGAAACTCCACACCGCCGACTCGACCGGCTCGATGCGCCGCCCCTCCGCCCGCACCTTCCAGTAGTAGCGGGTGCCGACATACAGGTTCCGCACCGCCATATGGGGCTGGGAGATGCCGCTGTAGACCATCGGATCGGAGAAGTCCTCGTTCCGGGATAGGTAGAGCGAGTAGCGGATGCGCCCGACTCCGCAGGACAGGGGCTTCCAGGCGAACATCACCGGCTTCGGACGGCTGAAGTCGGTGCCGGCCGGGGAGCTGGCCGGCTGGCCGGGGGACGGTGCCGCCGGGTCGGCCTCTTCCGCTCCGTCCACAATGCGTTGCAGTGGTGCAGTGTCCTCGCCGTCCTCCGGGCGAAGCAGTTCCAAGGGACCTACAACATGTCGTTTGGACCAAAAGAAGAACACTGGCGCTCCCCATGACACAGGTTCATACTTGGCTCGTATGGACCGCACCCCGTTTGGTCCCATGCAAGAAGAATACAAATCAAATATACGACGCCGGACGCCGCTGCCAATTCACCGCATGGTCGTTTTTCATCTTTCCCGGCCCGGTTTGCGGGCGGGTCGGGGCGTGGATACAGTTTGCCGGATTCCCTTACCCGTCCAATCCGTCGCGAGGAACCCCCCATGCCTCTGCTCTTCGACATGTCCCGCGAGCGCCTGGAAGCCTACCAGGGCATCAACCCCCGTCCCGCCGACTTCGACGCCTACTGGGAGCGCGGCCTGGCCGAAATGCGCGCCCTCGATCCGGCGGTGGAGCTGGTGCCCGCCAAGTTCCAGGTCCCCTTCGCCGAATGCTTCGACCTGTTCTTCACCGGGGTCGGCGGCGCCCGCATCCATGCCAAGCTGGCGCGGCCCAGGCAGGCGGCGGCACCCCATCCGGCGGTGGTCCAGTTCCACGGCTACAGCGGCAGCTCGGGCGACTGGCTGGACAAGATGCCCTGGGCGGCCCTCGGCTTCACCATCGCCGCCCTCGACTGCCGCGGCCAGGCCGGCCTCTCCGAGGACGTGGGCGGAGTCAAGGGCAACACCCTGCGCGGCCAGATCATCCGCGGTCTGGACGACGCGCCCGAGCGCCTGCTGTTCCGCCAGATTTTCCTCGACTGCGCCCAACTGGCCGGCCTGGTCATGGCCATGCCCGAGGTGGACCCGGGCCGGGTCGGCTGCTTCGGCGGCAGCCAAGGCGGGGGCCTGACCCTCGCCTGCGCCGCCCTCGAACCCCGCATCCGGCGCGCCGCCCCCAATTTCCCCTTCCTCTGCGACTACCAGCGGGTCTGGGAGATGGACCAGGCCAAGGACGCCTACGCGGAACTCAAGGAGTTCTTCCGCAGCTTCGACCCCCTGCACGAGCGGGAGAAGGAAATCTTCACCCGCCTGGGCTACATCGACGTGCAGCACCTCGCCCCCCGCATCCGCGCCGAAGTCATGATGGCCGTGGGCTTCTGCGACACCGTCTGCCCGCCCTCCACCCAGTTCGCCGCCTACAACAAAATCCCCGGCAAGAAGTCCTACGTGGCTTATCCCGACTTCGGCCACGAGGGCCTGCCGGGCCACGGCGACCGCGTCTTCCAGTTCCTCAAGGAACTCTGACCATGCCCTACACCGTCCGCAAAACCGCCGCCGCGCCGCCCCTCGACGGCCAGTGGGACGCCCCGGTCTGGCAGCAGGCCGAAACCCTCGCCGTCGCCGCCGTCCGCCCCGAGAGCACCGACCACCACCCGCGCGTCCAGGCGCGGCTGCTCCATGACGGGGCCTGCATCCACGGCCTGTTCCGGGTCGAGGACCGCTACGTCCGTTCCGTCCACACCCGCTTCCAGGACCCGGTCTGCCTCGATTCCTGCGTCGAGTTCTTCTTCCGGCCCCAGCCCGGCACCGCCTACTTCAACTTCGAGTTCAACGCCGGCGGCACCTTCCTCTGCGCCCATATCCGGGACTGGACCCGGCTCGGCAAAAGCGGTTTCGCGGACTTCACCATGCTCGGCCCCGAGGCGGAGCGGCTGGTCCGGGTCCACTCCAGCCTCCCCGCCACGGTCGAGCCGGAAATCGCCGAACCC
>LVAZ01000234.1 GCA_001603055.1 Victivallales bacterium Lenti_02 | reverse complement strand
CGTCCTCGGCGGCACCGCCGCCCTGCTGGCGGGCGCCTGCGTCGCCCCCGTACTGATCTCGGTGCTGGTTCTGGCCACGAATCTCTACCAGACCAATCCCGCCGCCCTGCTGCTGCCCTTCATGCTCGGCGTGGGCATGGCTCTGCCCTGGCCCTTCGCCGGGGCCGGACTCTCCTTCCTGCCCAAGCCCGGAGTCTGGATGAACCGGGTGAAATACCTCTTCGGCGTCCTCATCCTCCTCGCCGCCCTCTACTACGGACGCCTTGCCGTCGGTCTCTTCCTGCCCACCCCGGCGGAGGACGGGCACCACCGCACCGACGTGGCCGCCGCCCTCGAACAGGCCCTCGCCGAGGACAAGCCCGTCTTCCTCGATTTCTGGTCGCTGAGCTGCAAAGCCTGCAAGCAGATGGAGAACAAGGTGTTCCCCCGCCCCGAAGTCGCCGCCCGGCTCGGGGACTTCGTCTTCGCCGGCGTGCAGACCGACCTGCGCGACCGCGAGGACGTCGCCTGGGCCGTCGAGACCTTCGACATCAAGGGACTGCCCACCTACATCGTCCTCGTCCCCAAACCGGCAGAGGAATAGACGGATTCTTTCTCTCTCTGAGACACGAATTCCCCCCCATTCGGCGTGGACCGCCATTCCTCCATGCCTCTGGCAAGGTGGCCGGAGCTTCCAGCTCCGGCCTTGAGTTTGGCACAAAACCGACCTTTCTTTGTGCCGTAGGCACAGTATAACCATAGCCTGAGGTGCCGAACCCCAGGTAGAGAAACGAATGAGTTATTCCGCCCTGAAAGCGGCGGGACAATTTGACCGACGAACCCGTTTCCATGCCATCGCCAATGCCTTCTTTATCTCGCCCCTCCAGGGCGAATAACGGGGATTCGTGCCAATCCTGGGGCGACTGCCCCAGGCTATGATTGTATCGTGCCTCCGGCACAAAAAACCCGGTGCCTTCCCCCGATATCTGCCAAACTCCAGACCGGAGCAGGATGCTCCGGCCACATCCGTCCGTTTTGTCTGGCGGGGCGAGAAGGCGTTTTGCCGGCGCGTTCCGGCGAGTTCCGGTGATCCTACTTCGGGAAGCCGTCCCTGGCGAGGCGCTCGCCTACCGCGAGGATGGTCTTCACGTCCTCGGGATCGAGCGAGCCGTCCGGCAGGGGGCCGGTGTTGAGCAGGAGATTCGCCCCGGAACGGCCCGTCTCGGCGAGCTTCTGCCACACCTGCTCGTCGGTGAGGTGCTTGCCGGTGGTGTCCTGGCGGTAGCCCCAACTGCCGGGGGCCATGGTGGTGCAGACTTCGAGCAGCTTGCCCTTGGTGTCCCCCAGCTCGCCGCGTTTGGACGCATTGTCCTCGGCGGTGGGGACATGATGCTCGGGCGCGAAGAAATCCTCGGTGCCGAGCAGGCCCTGCTTGTAGGACACCAGCACCTGGGGCTGGAGGCTGTGGATGAAGTCGTAGAGTTCCTGGCAGCGGAATTTGCTGCGGTCGCCGGAGAGGGGCACCGCGATGCCGTCCAGCCAGATGGCCGCCACCGGCCCGTAGCTGTTGAGCAACTGCTCGATCTGGCCCGTCATGAAATCGAGATAGTGCTGGAGGTCGTGCTCCGCGCCGTAGGCGTAGGCGGGTTCGGGCGGATCGTACTTGGGGCGGGCGCTGCCGCCCCACTCGTCGTTGTTCGGCGCGTGGGCATGCTTCCAGTCCCGTCCGTGCGAGTAGTAGAGACAGAAGCCGAGGCCATGCACCTCGCAGGCCACCGCCAGCTCCGCCACCAGATCGCGCCGGGCCGGGGAATTCGCGCTGTTGAACTCCCAGCCGTCGCTGTTGAACAGACAGAATCCGTCGTGGTGCCGGGTGGTGAGGTTGATGTATTTCATGCCCGCCGCCTTGGCGAATTCGGCAATCGCCATGGCGTCGAACTTCTCGGCGGTGAACTGGTCCGCCAGCTTGGCGTACTCGGCCACGGGGATGGTTTCGCGCAACTGCACCCACTCGTGACGGCCCAGCAGGGAATAGAGCCCGTAGTGCAGGAAGAGCCCGTAGCGGGCCTCCCGGAACCAGGCGCGCGCCGCCTCGCGGGGGTCTTTCTTGTACTGCTTGCGGTAGTCCTTGAGATAGGACGGAGTGGTGTCGATCATGCTACGGTCTTTCTGTATGGGCGGTGCTGGCCATGGTCACACCGTATGGCCGGAGAGCCGGAAAACCAAGCCGCCGCCGTCAGGCCGTTTCCAGAATGTCCCGCTGATAGGAATACTCGCCGAACTCGCGCAGGAAATGGGCGTCCGAGCCAATCACGATCCTGGCTCCGTGCCGCCGGGCGGAGGCGACCATCTGGCGGTCCAGTTCGGGGTATTGGTAGTGGGAATTGATCTCCAGCGCCACGCCGTGCCGCTGGCAGGTCCGCACCACCCATTCGACGAGGTCGCCGGGCACGGGCACCTGATAGTTCGCCAGTGCCCGGAAGGGGTGTCCGAGCACGTGAATCCGACCGGAGGCGGCCAGGGTCTCGGTCTGCCAGCGGAACTCGGCGTGGATTTCCTCGACGGGGGCCTCTTTTTTCTGCCGCACGGCGGGCAGATAATGGACCGAGCCCACGACCAGGTCCAGTTCCCCGTAGAGGTCCTCCTCGAAGAGCAGCCTGCCGTCCGGCAGGATATCGACCTCGACGCCCACCAGCGGCGCCCCCTCCCGCGCCTCGATGAGATAGCGTTCGATCCGCCGCCGTCCCGCCTCCCGGTGGGTCTGGAAGAACGCTTCGTACTCGCGCTGGCCCAGCCGGAAGAAGTTCCACACGAACTCGCGGGGGAAGTACAGGTGCGACGAATGGTCGGTGACCGCGTAGACGATGTCCAGCGCCTGCGCCTTGTCCCGGAGCTTCGCCAGGGTGATGTCCTCGCAGCACACCGAGTACGGGGTGTGCACATGCACGTCCAGATTGGGCAGATCGAGCAGGTTTTCCACCATCTCCCTCAGTCTTCCGCCCGCATGGTTTCCATGATGCCGCGCAGGTCCACGGTATAGATGCCCCGGAAGCCCTCGAAGGTGGCATCGAGGGAGACGGCGGTGCCCGCCCGGTTCCAGCGGGGATGAAGGTCGCTGCGGATGTCGTTCACCACCACCGGCTCGTCGTAGAGTCCCGCGAGGGTCTTGCCGCGCTTCCGTTCGAGATCGTAGAGATAGAGGTAGCGGTAGCCCTTGCGGGGATAGCTGTCGTAGAGCATCCAGCGCCCGTCCGGCGAGGTGCTGCAATGGCCGTCGAAGCCGAAGAACTCCCGGTCGATCAGGGTCTGGACGCCGGTCACCACATCCGCGAAATAGAGCCCCGCCCCCTGCGGCCCGTCCGCGTAGAACACCAGGGTGCGGTCGTCGCTCCACCAGTAGTGGGAGGCCATGCAGGCGTCGTAGAGGGGCGCGCTGAGATTGCCCTCGAGGTCGCTCACGAAGACGGTGGTGATCCAGCGCTTCACCTCGCCGTCGGGGAAGTTGCGGGCCAGGAAGACGAAGCGGTCGGCCGCCGGATTGAGGGTGATGTGGTTGATGCAGATTTTCGCGTCGGCGCCGCCGAAGGCGTGCTTCATGGCGTCCCAGACCTGGTCCATGCGCACGATCTGGCGGGCGCTGGCCTGGTTCACGTCCACCAGCCACACCCCGTCCTCGGGCGAGTGCTTCTGGCCGAGCCAGGGATCGCGCTTCTGGCAGTAGCCGTAGCCGGGACGGAAGTCGAAGACCCGATCGAAGTTGATGCTCACCCCGCAGGAGCCGTCTCGGGCCACGTTGGCGAGGGGCATGGGCAGCTCGCGCACCGCGCCGGTGGCCAGATTGCGGACCTCGGAGCGGTATTCGCCCGTGGCGGTGGCGGTGTTGTAGAACACGGTGTCGGGCTGGTCCCCGAGCCATTGCAGCATGGCGCCCTGCTGGAAATTCCAGGCCTTGGTGGTGGCGAAGGGGGTGAACTCGCCCGAGGCGAGGTCCACCACCGCCAGTTCCGCCACGTCGCCCGATTCCTGCAAGCGGTCCCGGAAGGGCACCCGGTTGGACAGGTGCCGCCGGTCGGCCAGATCATAGGCCGGATTGTCGTAGTAGCCGAAGAAGCACTGCTCGCCGGCGGGCGTCACCCGCACCAAATCCACCAGACAGTCGATCACGCGTTCCATGGGATGCCTCCATTGGGGAACAGGAATCCTGAACTGTACCCGCAAACGGGAATCCCACAAGGAATGTCCGAAAACCCAAGCCGGCGGCGGCATCTCCTGAAATCCACTGGTTTTACAATAGAAAAGCTGAGGTATGGTAGTATATACTGGAATCCGCCACACGACCGAGGGACGCGCTTGATCTACGTCGATCTCATCCTGAATCTGGCGTTGCTGGTGGCGCTCACCATTGTCTCCGGTTTCATCGAGCGGCATCCCCCCCGTCATCCACGCCTGGGCGTGATGCTGCAGGGGCTGCTGTTCGGCGGAGCGGCGGTCCTGGGCATGCTGCGCCCGATGAAGTGGGCCGAGGGGATCATCTTCGACGGCCGTTCGGTGATGATCAGCCTGTGCGCGCTGTTTTTCGGGCCGGTGGCCGGAGCCATCTCCGCCGCGATGGGGATCGCCTGCCGGGTCGGCCTGATCGGCGGCGAAGGGGCTCGCATGGGGGTTCTGGTCAGCCTGTCCTCGGTCCTGGTCGGCTTGGTGGCCCGCCACCGCCTCCAGCCCGAAAAGAAGCCCCCCTCCACCCGGACGCTCTACGATTTCGGCCTGGCCGTCCATGTGGCCATGGTCCTGCTGATGTTCGCCCTGCCGCGCGAGGCCATCTTCCCGACCATCGCGCGGGTCGGGGTGCCGGTGCTGCTGCTCTATCCCCTGGCCACGATCCTGGCCGGCCACATTCTCTCCGACAATGTCACCGCCATCCGCCGGCTGGACGAACTGCGCAACACCAATGCGTTCCTCGAGGATATCATCGGCCACGCCAGCTCTCCCGTCGTCGTCTGGGATGCCAAGCTGCGCATCACCCGCTTCAACCAGGCCTGCGAAAAACTGACCGGGCAGCGGGCCGACGAGGTTCTGGGCTCCTCGGTCGAGTCCCTCTTTCCCGATTCCGACGAGCAACTCCGCGCGACTCTGGCGGGTGAATGCTGGCTGGGGCTCGAACGCACGGTGGCACATCGCGACGGCTCGATCCGGACCGTGCTGTGGAATTCCTCCACCCTCTTCGCCGCCGACGGCACCACCCCGGTGGCGGTCATCGTCCAGGGCCAGGACATCACCGCCCGCAAGCAGGCCGAGGCCGAGCGGGCCGAACTCCAAAGCCAGCTCGACCAGGCCCAGCGCATGGAGTCCATCGGCCGTCTGGCGGGGGGAGTGGCCCACGATTTCAACAATATGCTCCAGGCCATCATCGGCTACGCGGAAATGGCCCTGGAGGAACTGCCCACCAACCACCCCATCTACGACGACATCGCGGAAATCCATCAGGTGGGCCACCGGGCCGCCGACCTCACGGCCAAGCTCCTCGCCTTCGCCCGCCGCCAGACCATCACCCCCCGGGTTCTGGACCTGAACAGCGTCGTGGCGAGCATGAACAACATGCTCGAACGGCTGATCGGGGAGAACATCACCCTCGTCTGGCAACCCGGCGAGAAGCTGTGGCCGGTGAAGATGGACCCCTCCCAGATGGACCAGATTCTGGTCAACCTCTGCATCAACTCCCGCGACGCGATCGACGGGATCGGCACGCTGACCATCGCCACCGCCAACCGCGCCGTCCCGGCGGGGCACCGCGCCTTCCATGGCGAAGTGCTGGCCGGGGACTACGTGCAGATCAGCGTGCGCGACAGCGGCTGCGGCATGAGCCGGGAAACCCTGGACCACCTCTTCGAGCCGTTCTTCACCACCAAGGAAATGGGCAAGGGAACGGGGCTGGGCCTGGCCACGGTCTACGGCGCCGTCCAGCAGAACGGCGGCTTTGTCGAGGTCAGCAGCACGCCGGACGAGGGAAGCACCTTCCACATCTGCCTGCCTCGCTGCGAAACGCCCCCGCCGGAAACGCTCCGGGCCGAACCGCAGGCGGGAGCAGCCGCCCAGGGCAGCGAGACGATCCTCCTGGTCGAGGACGAGCTGCACATCCTGCAATCGACCCTGCGGGTTCTCGAGCGCCAAGGCTACACGGCGCTGGCCGCGAACACCCCCGACGATGCCCTCCGCATCGCCCGCGAGCATCCCGGCACCATCGACCTGGTCCTGACCGACGTGATCATGCCCGCCATGAACGGGCTGGAACTGGCCGGCCACCTGCAAACCCTCCGTCCCGGCCTCCGCACCCTCTTCATGTCGGGCCATCCGGCCGATGTGATCGCCCGGCAGGGCATCATCGAGGAAGGTATCCGCTTCATCAAGAAGCCCTTCTCGAACGCCGCCCTGGCCGCGAGCATCCGGGAGGCGCTGACGGACGCCCCTACGGTGCCGCCAGCGCCGCCAGTATCTCCCGAACCGCCTCTTCCCGAAGGGACGGCGACTCGTTGAGCAACTGGTGCCGGGCACCGGGAATCAGCCGCGCCTCGGCCCGGGGAAACAGCCGTTCGAGCAGCGGCAGATTGTAGCCCCAGTCCACCGTGGTGTCGTCCCCGCCCTGGAGAACCAGCAGGGGCCGCTGGCTGGGCGGACGGGCCGCGACCTGCCGGTTCCAGCGCCCGAGCGCCTCGACCCACGATGCGGGCAGGGTGCCGTACTGCAACGGGTCGGCGCGGACGCAGGCCAGGTAGTCGGCGGCGCCCGAATTCCGCCGGTATTTCCGGGGCATGGCCGGGAACCACCGCCCCGCAACCGCATGCCCGAAACGGGAAACGCCCCAGGCCGAGGAATGGAACAGCGGCGCAAGCAGCACCACCCGCCCCGCCTCCCCTCCCCTTTCCTGAAGCAGCCAGTCGGCGGCGACCCCGGCCCCCATGCTGTGGGCCACCACCTGCAGGTCGCCGGGGAAATTCCCCGCCGCGAAGCCGGCGACGCCGTCCAGCACCTCCACATAGGTCTGGAAATCGGCGATGGCGGCGGGCTCGCCGTCCGACAGCCCGTGGCCGGGCTGATCGTAGCACACCACCCGCCAGCCCGCCGCGACCAGCGCCGCCAGCAGATGCCGCCAGACGCCCATGTGGTCGTAGTAGCCGTGGACCAGCACCACCGTCCCCCGGCTGTCCGCCGGTTCGCACACCTGCACGGCGACGCGATGGCCCGCCAGTTCGAGCGCGCCGAGCCACTGCCGCGCGCCGGGACAGTCCAGTCCGTAGAAGCCGCGGTAGGCCCGTTCGTCCTCGCCCGCCGCCGGGGCACTGTCCAAGTCCAAAGACGGCAGAGCGGGCCGCAGGCGTTCGACGCAAGCGGCCATCGCCTTGTCCTTGGGGGCTGCCCCGAGCACCGGCATAACCAGGAATCCCGCGCTGAGCAACAGGGAAACCACCAGCGCGATCCAACCCCAGGCGCGGCGCGCTCGCATGGGGCTAGCGCTTCTTGACGTGGTACTCGTGGTCCTGCTTGAGAACGACATCGATGTTGAAGCGGATCGTCTCGCGCGGGGTGCCGGGATCGCTGGCCATGCCCAGACTCTCGATCCGGTCGAGCGCGTCGAAGCCGGCCACCACCTTGCCGAACACGGAATGACGGTTGTTGAGTCCGGGCTGGGGGCTGAAGCAGAGGAAGAACTGGCTGCCGTTGGTGCCGGGGCCGGCATTGGCCATCGACAGGATGCCGCGCCCGTTGTGGCGCAGCTCGGGATGGAACTCGTCGGCGAACTGGTAGCCGGGGCCGCCCGTGCCCGGACGCCCGGTCGCGCCCGCCTTCGAGTTCGGGCAGCCGCCCTGGGCCATGAACCCGCGGATGACGCGATGGAAGCTCATGCCCTTGTAGAAGCCGTTCTCGGCCAGCTCGACCATGTTGGCCACCGTGTTCGGGACTTTGTCCTCGAACAGCTCGACCAGCATCACGCCCTGGCCGGTGTCGATCTTGACCACGGGATTGGCCGGGTTGCTGAGCAGTTTGCGGATGGCCTCGGGATCGCTGGGAATCTGTTCGCTGGTGATCATGGCGCTTGCCTTTTCCTCGATGCGTTTGGGGGGCGGCGGTGCCGCCGCCGGTTGGGGAGACTCACCGCTCAACAGGGCGAAGGCGACCATCGCCCCGGCAACGACCAGAACCACGGCCCAAGCCACCATCAGCCGCTTGTGCCGCCGCGCTTCCATCGCGCGAATCTGCTTCATATCCAGGGATTCGTGCCAACGGCCGACGGCCGACTCTTCATTCGGGGACATGGTACGACTCCTGAAAATGGATAGTTGCTGGCGGACAAGATAACCCGCAGCCACGCGGCGTCAATGCCGGAACCTATTCCGGGGCGCATGTCAGAAGTGTCGGTCCCCCCGACATCCGGTTTTTCCGGCGACTAGTTCAGGTTGTGCGGGAATAGCTGGTGCCATCTGCCGTTGCGGTGCAGGGTGACCAGGGCGAGGAATGCCTCGTCGCCTTCGAGCGACCAGAACTGTCCGGTGAGCTTGAACCGGCGCTGGTACTGTGAGCAAGTGGACTCGATGGCTCCGGAGCCGCAGGGCTGTCCTTCCGCCTTTGCGGCCTTGTAGTCCATTCGGCCGCAGTGCTCCCTGAAGTATCCGAGTTCGCGCGCGATGGCTTCGGCCCCGTCGGCGTCCGTGCGGAGTTGCAGTTGTTCGAGGCTCTCGATGATGTCGAGCGCCCCGTTCTTCCTGCGTTCGAGCCAGCGCAGGTAGGGTTGGATCCACAGTTCGGCCTCGGGGGTCCCCTTGCCGTGGAGCTTGGCGGCGAGTTCCCACAGGTGCTGCTTGACGTGGAACAGGTCGATCCTCTGGCTTGCCCTGCCGAACCGCCGCGCGGCCAGGTTCCAGATCCAGACGGCCCCGTCGCCGAGGACCAGGACCGTTTCCGCCTGGAGCAGCCCGCGCCGCAGGGCCTCGACGTGCATCTGCCTCTCGAAGGCCTCGATCCCGGCCCTGGTGGCGACGTATCCACGGTCGGTCACGACGGCCCGCCCGCTCTGCGTGGTCCCGCTCTGGTCGAGCCGGAACACGGTCCCCGTGTAGACCCAGTGCCAGCGTCCGGTATCCCCGCCCGCCTCGCGCACTGCCTCCGTCAGGCCCCAGTTGTCCCGCTCCCTGATGTTCCATGCGTCGATCTCGATGATCAGCGTGGCGTCCCCGGGCGCCGCCCGCGCCTCGGCGGCCAGGAGGGCGGCCCCCTCGGGGGTCTCCGCCCGCCGGATGTCCCTCTCCCTGAGTTCCAGGGCTCGCTCCCCCTGCCTGAAGCCCTCCCGGTGGAGGGTCGAGGCGCAGACCCCGACTCCGGCAAGGCGGCGGACGTCCTCCGCCGCCCGGCCGGCCGGGCCGTGCAGGACGGTCAGCGCGCAGATTTCCTGGAGGCGGGGCGAGGCGGACGCGCGCCCGTGCAGCCCCAGGGCGGCGTCCGCCGGGGCCGCATGGGACTCGCACCGGCCGCAGTGGCCGTAGTCCCGCGCGAACGACACCGGCCCGACCGTGGAGGCCACCGTCCGCTGTCGGCCTCTGTGGACCATGCTGAGCTTCTCCCCGCAGACGGGGCAGCCGAACTCGGTCCGGTCGGCCTCGTCCTGGACCAGGCGCTGCAGAACCTGCCGCCGGATCTCCAGCGTCCGCCGGTCGACCAGCGCCTCCAGCTCCCCCATGTCCCGGTCCCGCGCCCCGCCCGCGGACAGTTCCTCGCAGAGCCACTGGACAACGTCGCGGTCTTCCATGAAAAAAGTGCTCCCGTCGCTTGCATTACCGATATTTATGATATAATATCGGTCCATGAAGCCGGAAAGCCAAACCGAACAGTTGAAACGGGAAATCGAGGAAGTCAGGCGGCGAATCCTGCAGCTCGGGGACATCCACCCCGGCAGCGTCTCCGCCCAGTACCACGCCTGCGGCAACCCCTCGTGCCGGTGCCACGACCCGGAAAACCCCAGGAAGCACGGCCCCTACAACAAGCTCACCTACGTCCACGCGGGCAGGAACCGCTGCCGGTTCGTCCGCGACGAGGTCGCCGGCGAGCTCGCCGCGCGCCTGGAAAACTACAGGACGCTGCGCAGGCTCCTGGACAGATGGACCGAACTGGCAATCCGGCTGGGTGAGCTGGAGCTCTTCCCGAAACGGCCGGACACTCCGCCGGAAAAGCGCGGCTGACCGCGGCGCCTCCCGCCGGAAACGGCATCAAAAGGGAAGACCGACACTTCTGACATGCGCCCCCTATTCCGCCTCGAGACGCAGGGCCAGCAACTGGCAGGGGTGCAGCCGCAGGG
>LVAZ01000021.1 GCA_001603055.1 Victivallales bacterium Lenti_02 | reverse complement strand
CCCACCTCCTCGCCGCCGAGGTCGCCCGCCGCTACCGCAACCTGATGCGCCTGCTGCACGAGGACAATCTCGCCCGCGTCCTGCTCCCCGAACACCTCGCCGAGGCCCGCGCCTCGAACATGGTGCGCGAACTGGCCAGCATCGCCGCCGACGCCCGCCGCTTCCTGGCCCGCCGCCGCGACCTGGCCCGCGAACTCGAGGAGATGGTGGCCGAAGAGACCGTCTTCCTGGCCGGCGTCCGCCGCCGACGCCTCGCCCTCGTCCGCCGCTTCCTGCTCGCCGGGCCGCCGACCGCGGGAAAATGAACGCCTTCCCGCACCGGGCAATCGCGGGCGGGTGTGGTATACTATGATTTTTGAGCAGCCAACGGATTCCTGACATCCGGGAGGTATCTCCACCATGGGTTTGAATCTTGATCTCGGCCTGCAGGGGCGGAGCCTTCTCGCTCTCGCCGAACTGACGGACCACCAAGTGCTCGGCCTGGTCGATCTGGCCATCAATCTCAAGGCCCGGAAGCTGGCGGGCACCCACATCGCCGCCCCGCTCCTGCGCGGCCGCAATCTCTGCCTGGTCTTCGAGAAAGCCTCGACCCGGACCCGCTGCGCCACCGTCGTCGCCGCGCGCGACGAGGGTGCCTCCACCGAATATCTGGGCAAGGGCGACATCCATTTCGGCAAGAAGGAATCCGTCGCCGACAGCGCCCGCGTGCTCGGCCGCATGTTCGACGGCATCCTCTTCCGCGGCTACGCCCACCGCACCGTCGAAATCCTCGCCGAACATGCCGGCGTGCCCGTCTGGAACGGCCTCACCGACGACTGGCACCCCACCCAGATTCTCGCCGACCTGCAGACCATCAAGGAGCATTTCGGCCAGCTCAAGGGTCTCAAGGTGGTCTTCGTCGGCGACGGCCGCAACAATGTCTGCAACTCGCTGATGGTGGGCTGCGCCATGGCCGGCGTGCATGTGGTGGACTGCTGCCCGCCCGAGCTGGCCCCGAGCGAGCATGTCCTCGCCCTGGCCCGCCGGGCCGCCGAGCGCAACGGCTCGACCGTCACCGTCTCCCACGACCCCGTCACCGCCGTCAAGGGCGCCAACGTGCTCTACACCGACGTCTGGGTCTCGATGGGCGAGGAGAGCCAGTTCCGCGAACGGGTCGAGCTGCTCCGCCCCTTCCAGATCGACATGGCCATGGTCGAGCGCACCGGCAACCTCGCCGGCGACCGGGTCATCTTCCTGCACTGTCTCCCCGCCTTCCACAACGACGAGACCGAGGTGACGATGGAGAGCGGCGCCCTCGAAGTGACCGACGACGTGTTCGAGGCCCCCTTCTCGAAGGTCTTCGAGGAGGCCGAGAACCGCATGCATACCATCAAAGCGATGATCCTGGCATCCTTGGCGTAACGCGAAGCGGGGGGTTCGCCCCTGGGAAAGGCTGGCCGACATGAGAACCAAACGACTGGACGACATTTCCTGGGACAGCTTCTCGAATCTCCCCACGGAGGAGAAGGGCGAGTATTTCCTGCAGAAGAACGGCATGCCCTACCATGTCCTCATCGCCCAGCAGTTCGACCGCCCGACCCTCGACCATCTCTGCCGCCTCGCCACCCGCATCCGCCTCATCGCCAAAAGCCGCGAGGGCATGGGCTTCCTGATGGGCCTGCTGCCCCACAAGCGGGCCATGCTCGACTTCTCCCAGCCCAGCAGCCGCACCTTCCTCTCCTTCTACGCCGCCTGCCAGATTCTCGGCCTCAAGGTCGCCGAAGTGCGCGACCCCACCACCTCGAGCGAGATGAAGGGCGAATCCCGCGAGGACACCGTCCGCACCTTCAGCTCCTACTTCGACCTCATCGTCATGCGCACCGCCGCCCAGGGCTTCGCCGAGAAAATGGCCTGGATTCTCTCCAACGCCGGCCGCCCCGTGCCGATCATCAACGCCGGCTCGGGCAAGGACCAGCACCCCACCCAGGCCCTGCTCGACATCTACACCCTCGAACGCTCCTTCGAGCGCCTTGGCGGCATCGAGGGCAAAAACGTGGTCTTCGTCGGCGATCTCCAGCGCGGCCGCACCGTCCGCTCCCTCGCCAGCCTCCTCACCCTCTATCCCGGCACCAAGCTCTTCTTCGTGGCCCCTCCCGAGCTGCAGATCGGGCAGGACATCCTCGATTTGCTCGAGGCGGCGGGCACCTCCTACGAAGTCACCGGCGACTTCGAGAAAATCATCCCCGTCGCCGACGCCATCTACATGACCCGCATCCAGGACGAGTGGGACAAGGAGGGCGAAAGCCACCGCATCAACATCGCCGACTACTACTTCACCGCCGACCACCTCAAGCTGCTCAAGTACAACACTATCCTCATGCACCCCCTGCCCCGGCGCAAGGAGATCGACCCCGCCGTGGACAGCGACCCCCGCGCCATGTACTGGCGGCAGGTGCGCAACGGCATGTGGATTCGCGTCGCCCTCATCGCCACCATTTTCGGACTCCACCAGGAAATCGCCGACTACTACACCCGCAACCTGCGCTAGCCAACCGGAGCATACCACATCCAGATGCCAGACATCTTTGCCCTGAACGCGACTCTTTTTGTCCTCGGCCTGGTCATCATCATCGTCGGCAGCAACCTGTTTCTCGACAGCGCCATCTGGTTCGCCAGAGTCTCCGGCCTCTCGCAACTGGTGATCGGCGCGACCGTCGTCAGCGTCTGCACCACCATCCCGGAAGTGGTCTCCTCGGCCACGGCCTCGCTCAAGGGCGCGGCCGACATGGCGCTGGGCAACGCCATCGGCTCAGTGCTCTGCAACACCATGCTCATCCTCGGCGTGGTGCTGCTTTTCACCGTGGCCAACATCCACCGGGAGCGGTTTCTGGTCAAAGGCATCTGCCTGCTGGTCGCGCTGGCGGCGGCGGTGGCCGTGGCGCTGCCCTGGGGCGGGAACGCGCTGGAAGCCCTGCGCGGCGGCGGCCAGGTCTTCCGCATCGGCCGCGTCGAGGGTCTGCTGCTGCTGCTCGGCATGGTCGCCTACCTCTTCGTCAACTATCTCGAGGCCAAGCGCGAACGGGCGGGCGAGGCGGCGGACGACGAGGCCCCCGCGCCTTCCGCCGCCAGCGTCCGGGACTGGCTGCGCAGCATCCTGCTCTTCCTGGCGGGCGGCGCGATGCTCGCGGTCGGGGCCTATTTCCTGATCGAGTTCGGCCAGCGGATCGCCCGTGGCTTCGGCATGAGCGAAGCGGTCATCTCCCTGGTTTTCGTGGCCTTCGGCACCTCCCTGCCCGAGATGTTCACCGCCATCGGCTCCCTGCGCAAGGGCGCGCACGACATCAGCGTCGGCAACATCATGGGCGCCAACGTCCTGAACGTCTTCTTCGTCACCGGCCTCGCCGCCACCCTGAGCCCCCTTGAATTCGCCGACTCCTACCTTGTCCGCCTCGACATCCCCTTCGCCTTCGCGGTCACGGTCCTGCTCTTCGGCATCGGCCTCAAACGGGGGCGGATCGGGCGGGGCATGGGCGTCGCGCTGCTCGTCGGCTACGCCGGCTATCTCGCCTCCCTCTTCCTCCTCGGCCGAGTCGGCGCCCCCTAGTCCAACTTTCTTGCCTGCGGAAATTGGGCTAGCTTCGCCTGGTGAGCAGCCCCAGCGCCAGCGCCCCGCCGCCAGCGACCATGCAGCACCAGCCTATGTACCCCATAATCCCGGCGGGTTTGCCCTCGGGAAGGCACAGCGCCCCCACCGCCAGACCGAGGCCAAGGATCAGCAGCCCGAGCGTCAGCCAGGCAGCCAGAAGCCGACTCCCGCGGAAATGCTTCTTCGTCATCGCGGAATGGTGCTGTTTCTCAAGCATATGGCTAGTATGCATGATCCGGCGAAAAAACAAATACGCCTTTGGGGCGGGGTGGCGGGCGGGAAACCGGCGCTATCTTGACCGGGGGAATCACCGCGCAACCCAAGGAGTCCGCGCCATGAACGAGCCGAACGAGCGCAACTGCGGCGAACAGCCAATCGCGGGATTGCTGGCCAAGCACGGCCTTTCCGCCCACGACCTGGTGGCCGCGTCCACCGAGCAGCTCACCCACAAAATGGTGGCCAAAGCCTGCAAGGGCCGCTGGCTCACCCCCAACGTGCGCGGCAAAATCCGCACCGCCCTCAACCGCGCCGCCGGCACCGAATACGCCCCCGCCGAACTCTTCAACTACGAATGAGAACCCGGCGGCAACGATCGTTTCGCGGGCTATAGTCAGCGGCGAATCCGCCTTGGCCACCCGGAACAATCCGCCGATGACCGCCAACCGCTGCCTCTACAACCACGAGCTGCTCATCCTCTTCACCAGCCAGTCGCCCTACCAGTCCTACCGCGAGGACGTGGGCGACGCCCAGGCCGTCGGCTTCGTCGAGGAGCTGGCCGGCACCGCCGTCGACACCCTCATGTGCTGCCCCCAGGCCTGGATGACCCCCCTCTGGCCCTCGACAATCGACCCCAAATGGCGGGACGAGGCCCCCGGCCAGACCGAACCCCCCGCCGAGGCGGACCGCACCTACTTCGAGAAAGCCTACTGGCGGATGCGGCGCTACATGCTCCAAGGCAAGGACCCCGTCGCCCTCTCCCTCGCCGCCGCCCGCCGCATCGGCATCGATTTCTTCCTCTCCTACCGGATGAACGAAATCCACTACGTGCGCTATCCCGACTGCCCGACCCACAGCCGGTTCTGGCGCGAGCATCCCGAATGGCGGCTCCATCCGGGACCGGCCGGCGCGCCCCTGAACTATCTCGTCCCCGAGGTCCGCGACCGCTATCTGGCCCTCCTCGCCGAACTGGCGGAACGCTACGACCTGGACGGCCTGGAACTGGATTTCATGCGCCACCCGACCCTCTTCCCGCCCGGCCGCGAGGCCGAGGGGACTCCCGTCCTCACCGGCTTCGTCCGCGAGGTGCGGGCCATGCTCGACCGGGTGGGCGCGGCGCGCGGGCGGCGGCTCCCCCTCGGCGTGCGCGTGCCCCGCAGCCCCGCCCTGGCCCTGACGGCGGGCATGGACATCCCCGCCTGGGACCGCGAGGGCCTCGTGGACATGGTCAACGCCTCCCCCCATTTCCGCCACATCCTCGGGGTGGACATCGCGGGCTACAAGGCCGCCCTCCGCCACGCCAGAGTCTACGGCGAGATGCACTTCAACACCCGGGCCGGCACCACCCCCGACGGCTACTGCAACAACATCAACCGCCGCACCACACCCCGCCTCTACGAAACCGCCGCCCTCCATTTCCTCGACCAGGGAGCGGACGGCCTGAGCTTCTTCAACTTCGCCTACACCCGCGACCATTCCTTCGCCGAACCCCGGCGGCGCGGCTACCCCGGCGTCGAGCCGCCCTTCGCCGTCCTCCGCTCGATCCTCGACGAAGACCACCTCCGCCGCCAGCCCAAACACTACTTCCTCGGACCCGACCTCGGCGAGCTGCCCCTCCGGCTGTCCTCTCCCTCCCCGGCGCGGGAAGTGGCCCTGCCGGTGGCCGACCGTCTCGAAGAGGGCTATTTCGCCGAAGCCGTCCTCCGCCTCGAAGCCGACTCCCCGATCCAGGCCTTCGACTTCGCCGTGACCCTCAACGGCCGGGAACTGACCGCCATCCCCGGCTCCGGCGAACTCTTCCGCCCCTTCTCGGCCGAGGCCCTGCCGCCCCCGGCGAACCTCCGCTTCTACGCCGTCCCCCTGGACGCCCTCCGCCACGGCGCCAACCGCGTCGCCGTCGCCAACCGCACCTGCGGCGAATACGCCCTCGGCCAGGCCACCATCACCGGCCTCGAACTGGCCCTCTACCGCCACCCCGCGCCCTGATCTATCAACCCCGCGAGCCCTAGCCATGACCACATCCGGACACTGTGTTCCCGATCTCGACCGCCAGGACCGCATCGGCTTCGCCGAGGTGGTCTACTGTCCCGGCAAGACCGACGCCCAACTGCGCGAGGTGTGCTCGGCGCTGTTCGCGGCCCACCGCAACGTGCTGGCCTCGCGCGCCACGCCCGAGCAGGCGGCGGTCATCCAGGCCCTCGATCCGAGGGTGAAATACAACGCCCCGGGCCGCATGGTCTATCTGCACGAGGACCAGACCATCCTCGGGCGCGGCCCCATCGTCGTGGTTTCGGCGGGCACCACCGACATCCCCGTGGCCGAGGAGGCCGCCTGCACGGCCGAGGTGATGGGCAACGAGGTCCGCCGCATCTACGACGTGGGCGTGGCCGGCATCCACCGGGTGCTGAACCGCCGGAACGAACTCGAAGCGGCGGAAGTGGTGATCGTCGTGGCCGGCATGGAGGGGGCGCTGCCCTCGGTGGTGGGCGGGCTGGTCTCCCGCCCGGTCATCGCCGTCCCCACCAGCGTCGGCTACGGTGCCGCTTTCCAGGGGCTGGCCGCTCTGCTCGGGATGCTCAATTCCTGCGCGCCGGGAGTCACCGTCGTCAACATCGACAACGGCTTCGGCGCGGCCTACGCCGCCAGCCGCATCAACCGCAAGCGGGATTGACGCCCGGCATGCCCGAAGCCTTCAAAATCTGTCCCGGCTGTCGTTTCGTCTGGCCGGCCCGCGCCGATTTCCTCGGCGATCCGGACCTGGTCCTGATCGGCTTCCAGGTGGACCTGACGGACCCGCACGGGGGCCTGTTCCTCTTCAACCACCGGTGCGGCAGCACCCTCGCCCTGCCAGTCGGCCCCTTCCTCGATCTGGTCGGGCGCCCGCCGGTGGCGCCGTCCCTGCGCGGCACCCCCCAGTGCGCGGGGCATTGCCTGCACCGCAGCGACATTGATCCCTGCCGCACGGTCTGCGAGTGCGCCTTCGTGCGCGAGGTGCTCCAGGTGGTGCGCCACTGGCCCAAGCGCCGCAACGGATAGGAGTTCCCACCATGTCCCTGGCCGACCAAATCCACGATATGGGGCTCCGCGCCCGCGCCGCCGCCCGCGCCCTGGCCACCGTCTCCGGCGAAGCCCGCGCCAAGGCCCTCGCCGCCATGCCCGCCGCCCTCGACGAGGCGCGTGGACGGTTGCGGGAGGCCAATGAACTCGACGTGGCCGAGGCCGAGCAGGCCGGGCTCGAACGGCCTCTCCTCGAGCGCCTGCGCATCACCGACAAGGTCTTCGCCTACATGGGCAAACGCCTGCGCGAAGTGGCCGCCCTGCCCGACCCCGTGGGCCGGGTGCTCGAAGGCCAGGTCCGCCCCACCGGCCTGCGCGTCGAGAAAGTCACCGTCCCCCTCGGGGTCATCGGCATCATCTACGAATCCCGGCCCAACGTCACCCCCGACGCCGCCTCGGTCTGCCTGAAAAGTGGCAACGCGGTGATCCTGCGCGGCGGCTCCGAATGCCTGCGCACCAATCTCGTCCTGGCCGAGGCCATGGCTGCGGCGGCAACCGCCAACGGTCTGCCCGCCGACGCCATCCAGATCATCGCCACCCCCGACCGCGCCGCCGTGGGCGAGATGCTCCGCCTCGAGGGCCTGATCGACGTGCTCATCCCGC
>LVAZ01000233.1 GCA_001603055.1 Victivallales bacterium Lenti_02 | reverse complement strand
CCATGAGGGTGGTGGTGAGTCCGAAACGCATCATCTGGGGATCGGATGTCTCCGCCAGCCGAATCTGTTCGAGCCGTTCCTCGCGGGTGCGCTTGCGGTTGGCCCAGGGGTCCTCGTGGAGCTGGCGCGGGTGGCAGACGAGCATGGTCACGCGGGGCGCGCGGCTCTCGGTACACCAGCGCAGGTAGCGCGCCAGATAGTCCTCGAACGACACCTTGCCGTCCACGACCCGGTTCAGCTCGTCCTCGGCCAGACAGCCGTTCGTGGTTGCGAAGCCGTGGTTCGGGAGATTCCAGCAGTTGACCATCGCAATCGCTTTGCCGTCGCGCAGTTCCGCCGTTTTCGGCACCAGCCAGGGGTCGGGGTCCCAGCAATCGTAGAACACCCCGTCGAAGAGCGGATGCGCCATGATGTCGTCCCGCGTCCGGTCCAGATTGAACTGCAAGACTTCGGGCAGTTTGGTGTTGATGCGGAAATAGCCGGGCCAGCCGCTCCAGCGCTCGCCGTTGCGCAGGTCCCACCAGTGCTGGGGAATGTCGGGGTTGTCCGGCCCCTCGACCACATCGACGTAGGGCAGAAACAGGCAGTGGGGATTGACCTCGCGGAGTTTTTTCAGGTTCTCCTCAAGGCGGGGCCTGCTCTTGGCCCAGCGGGGGTTGTCCCAGTCGTAGTGCAGGTCGTAGCCGCCGCCGAGAATGAGATCGACCCGGGACCACCAGTCCTTGCCCTCGTCCCATGTCTTCCAGGCGAGACCCGCCCCGTAGCAGGTGCCGATGCGGGGGAAGGGGGGATTCACCGTGGTCGGGTCGCGGAATTCCTCGGCGCACATCGTGACACTCCATGCGGCCAGCGCGAACAGGGTTCCGCAGAGTTTCGTGTTCATGTCAGTCGTCCGTCCGGAAGGGGCCAGCCGGCAGACCGGCCTTATTGTACAGCGTGCAAATGGGGTTGGTGGCCCAGGCGTAGCGGGCATGGGCCGGATTCGGGATGGCTTCGTTCCAGACCACGACCGTGTCGCCGTCGATTTTGGCCTGAGCCCAGACGAAGTTTTTGTCGGCACCGGCAATGGCGAAGCCCTTGAGTTCGCCGCCCCGCGCTTCGAGCCCGTCGTACACATGGTCGAAGCGGATTCGGATCGTGTTCCCCTCGACAGTGCTGGCGGTGTAGAGGGGGCCGGAGACGGCAAGGCCGGTCTCGCCGTAGCAGTCGCGGCGGGCCCAGAGGGCGAGGCGTTTGCCGACGTCCTGCTTGTTCTTCGGGTGGACGTTGGTCGCGTCGCCGATGTCGATGGTGACAGCCATGCCCGTGCGGGGCAGGGCCAGGGTCCTGGCCTGCGACTCCCGGAAATAGGGCCAGCCTTCCTCGCTGGGTTTCTCCTGCGGTTTCTGGTAGCTGGCGAGCTGGACGAAGTAGAAGGGGAGAGTGTCGTCGCCCCAGAGCTGGCGCCAGGTCTGGATCATGGTGGGGAACAGGACATCGTGCTGCTTGGGGTTCCCCGCATTGGATTCGCCCTGATACCAGAGGAAGCCCCGCACCGGGGTGGCGGTGTAGGGGGCGATCATGGCGTTGTAGAGGGCGGACGGCAGGCGGTAGCCGGCCGGGAGCTGGCGGGCCAGCGTGGCGGGTTCCAGGGCGAGTTCCACCTGGCATTTCCAGGTCTTCGGGAGCAGCACCGGCTCGTCGTTGCCGCGGGACAGTTTCAGGGGCGCGGGATAGCTGGGGTGGAAGCCGCCCGGCCCGATCTCGTTGAAGATGCGGACGGCCACCACGTTCCGCCCGGCCCGGACGAGTTTGCCAGGAACGGTATGGGTGCGGAACACCCATTCGCGCCGGTTGTTGTTCAGCCGTCCCACCTCGGTGCCGTTCACGTAGGCCACGCTGTTGTGGGTGATGGGGCCCAAATTCAGAGAGAGGTCCTTGCCCGCCCAGGCCTCGGGCACCATCGCCGCGCAGCGGAACCAGACCGCGCCGTCGATGTTCATGCCGCGCGCCTCGATGTTGCCGGGCACCGCCACGTCCTTCCAGCCGGAGTCGTCGAAATCCGGCTCGGCCCAGGCCAGGCAGTCCTCCCGGATGCCGGGGTCCTGGTGGGCGGTGGCTTCGTAGTTCTGCTGGCAGACGGCGTCGTAGGTTTTCCAATCGGTGTATTCCTCCGGCAGGAGGGGCAGGGGTTGGGGCAGGACCGGGTTGGCCCGCAGCACCGCCTCCGGCACCCAGGATTCGCAGTGGCTGGAGCCGACGGCGCTGTTGATGATGCCGATGGGGATGCCGTGCCGGGTGTGCAGTTCCCGCGCGAAGAAATAGGCGACGGCCGAGAAGTTGGCGACCTGTTCCGGTGTGCAGACCTGCCATTTTCCCGCCGCCTCGGTGCGGGGCGTCGATGCCAGCTCCCGGTCAACCAGGAAGAAGCGGATGCCGGGCAGGTCGGCCGCCTGGATTTCGGCCTGGGCGTTCTCGGCTTCGCGGACCCGCACTTCCATGTTCGACTGGCCCGAGGCCAGCCAGAGATCGCCCACCAGAATGTCCCGGATGACCAGAGTGTTGCCGCCGACAATCCGCATTTCGGCGGGGACGGCCGAGGGGGGCAGCGGATCGAGGACGACCCGCCACGCGCCCTGTTCGTCGGCCACTGTATCCCGGCGCTGGCCGGCGAACTCGACCTGCACCTTCTCCGCCGGAGCGGCCTGCCCGAACACCGGAATTGGTTTCCCCTGTTGCAGGAGCATGTGGTCCGCGAAGGTCGCGGGCAACCGCACCTCGGCGTGGAGCCCGCAGGCGGTTGCAGCCAAAAAGGAGGCGGCCAGTCTCAGCGGGTGGGCAAGCGAAGTCATGGGGTGTGTTTCCTTGGTCTCTGGGGCTATTCCGGCGGCACCATAGCGCCGGGACGGCCCGTTGCTATTCTTCCGCTGGCGCAAACGGGTTTTCCTGGCGGGAAGCCTTGCCCTTGGCGCGGGAGTGGCTATGCTGGCGGCTGTTCTTTTTGTTTCACCTGGTGCGAGGCGCGATGAAGCGAATTCCGGTTTTGCCTGTGTTGCTGCTGCTGGCCCTGCTGGTGCTGGCGCTGGCCCCGTTTGTGGGGCTTGTCCGGATTTCCCCGCAGGCGGTCTTCGCGCGGGGGGAACTCGAGTACGGGATCTTCTGGACCTACCGGGCGCCGCGGGTGCTGGGGGCCTTTCTGATCGGCGGCACGCTGTCGCTGGCGGGCCTGTGTTTCCAGGCCCTGTTCCGGAATCCGCTGGCGACGCCGTTCACGCTGGGGG
>LVAZ01000232.1 GCA_001603055.1 Victivallales bacterium Lenti_02 | reverse complement strand
GCCCAGAAGGTCCTCCAGGCCGCCATCGACTCCCTCGAATCCGGCCAGGTCGCCGAGGTCCGCTGAGCGGAACCTAGGCCTTGGCCTGCCGTTCGGCCAGCTCCCAGAGAGCGGGCGAGATGCTATGTCCGCCCGCTCCTTCCAGGAACAGCCGGTTCAACCCGTGCCCGATGCCGTCGAAGGCCTCCGCCCGGCCCATGCACCCCCAGGCCAGGTAGAGCACATCCGCGCGCAGCCGCACCCGGCAGGTCGTGCCGAAGTCGTCCCACACCGCGCGCAGGCCCTCCGGCAGCTCCTCCAGGCATTCCACCACCGCGCAGGCCCGGTCCGTCGGAAAAACCAGCAGCATCCCGTCGCCCATGTACTTGAGCGACCGGCCGCCGACCCGTTCGACCAAGGCCTCCACCACCCGGTAGAAGCCATCGAGCATCTGGAACATCTGCTCGTCGCTGCGTCCCCGCACGAGTCCTACAAACCCCACCACGTCCACCAGAGCCACAATCCGCTCCTCGCCCTTCGGCACCGGGGACACGGCCGGTTTCAGCATATAGAACTCGACGGCGTGCCCGTCCGGGTCCTCGACAATGCGGCTGGCCGACTGGGGATGGTCGAGGGAGACCATGCGCCCGTCCCCGGCAAACACCTCGGGAATCCGCTCCCATTCCCCGGGCGAGACCTCGAAACTGAACAGTCGCCGGGAAACCGGGGCATCCGCTTCCGCCTTGACCAGCCACAGGCTCGCCGCCGCGCCGCCGATCACCGCCCCGTTCCTCACCTCGAACTGCAACTCGAAGCCGAGCCGGTCCCGGTACCACGCCAGACTCCGGGCCAAATCCCGAACCTCGATCTTCATCTGCCCGAGACGACGGATGCGAATCATGCCTTGTCTCCTATGGCTGGCTCTCCGCCGCCGACAGCGGCCTGAGCACGATCCGATGCTCCACCGGGCGCCGCGCGTCCGTCCGTAGCGCTCCCTCGAAAGTCTCGTAGCCCGGCAGCGAGACCCGGACGACCACCGTATTGGCATGGCGCGCCAAATCCCGGGCCTGCACGGCATCCAGATTCCCCAACTTCAGATTCCGCAGCACGGTCACCGTGATCTCCGCCAGCGGCGTCGTGCCCAGCCGCACCGGCGCCTGGTCAAGGGGCTGAAGCTGGACCACCTCAGCCCCCGGCGGCTCGCTCACAATGCTCACCTCGCACGGGGCCAGCACGAAATCCAGGCTCGGGGCCGCGCAGCAACCGGCCAGCAGCACCAGCGGAACAAATCCGAAAATCCATTTCACGATGATCTCCTTGCCGACCGACTGGAGTCGGAAACCAAATCTACTGCCCCGGCGGACCATTCCAAACGAACACCTCGATCCGGGTTGCTTCCCAGTCTGTTTTTGGTACATTACCCAATTGATTGACCCGCACGGCGCCAGGGCGTTCCCGCCCCCGCGCCTGCCTGCAAGGATACCCCTATGCGATGTCCCAAGTGTGGTTGCGTGGAAGACAAAGTCATCGAGACGCGCGCTTCGCGCGAGGGTGACGTGATCCGCCGCCGCCGCGAGTGCGCCGAATGCCAGTGCCGCTTCACCACCCGCGAAACCCTCGGCGTCGGCGAAATGGTCGTGGTCAAGCGCGACGGCTCCCTCGCCGAATTCGATCCCGACAAAATCCACGCCAGCATCCGCCACGCCTGCTGGAAACGGACTGTCAGCACCAAGGAGATCGACCGGGTCGTCACCGACATCACCCGGCGGCTGAACAACCTCCAGCAGCGGGAAATCGAAAGCAAGTACATCGGCGAGCTGGTCATGGAGGCCCTCCAGGACATGGACGAGGTCGCCTACGTCCGCTTCGCCTCCGTCTACCGCCGCTTCCAGGGCATCGGCGAATTCATCGACGAAGTCCGCAACCTGAGCGAGCGCAGCGAGGCCAACGGCCAGGAAAACGACTCGGAACCATGATCCGCCTCTTCCCCGGACATGCCCTGGTGATCGATGGCGCGGGCCGCAGCGAGACCCTCGATTTCGACTCGCTCCGCGACGAACTCGCCGCCTGTTTCGCCGAACGCGGCATCGCCGAGGCCTGGCTGGCCGAGCATGTGGCCTGCATCGTCGAGGAACGGGTCCGCGAACGCCACCGCCAGATGCCCGGCGTCCTCGAACGCCGGGACACCGACGAGATGGTCCTGGCCGCCCTCCGCAGCGTTGGTTTCGCCGATGTGGCCGAACTCTACGCCGCCGGGCGCGGCCTCGGGCCAACCCTTCCCCGGCCGGAAGGGAAACGCGCCCCCTGTTCCGAGGAACGCCTGCGCGACCTGCTCGAACGGACCCTGCTGCTTTCCCCCCGGCAGGCGGCGGAAACCCTGCCCTCCCTGGCCCGGGCCGTCGAGCGTCTGGGCATCCCGCAACTGACCGACACCCTCCTCCGGGAACTGGCCCTCCACCTGCTTGCAACATCCCCGGAAGAGGTGCCGGAAGCCATTCCGGGCGAGCGGGACATCCGCCTGCTCCCCGACGAGCATTGGCAGACCCGCTTCGCCGGCGACGCCGCCACCCTGCTGGCCTGCGGCATCCTCCGCATCCACCCGGTCTCGACCGCCCTCCCCCGCGCCCGTCTCGATTTCGACCTTGCCCGCTACGGCACCCGGCTGGGCCGCCCCCCCCTGCTCGAAATGCAGGTTCTCGCCAATCTGCCCGCCACCGCCCGCACCATCCGCGCCGTCCTCGCCGAGACCCGCGCCGAAATCTGCGCCCGCCGCCCCTCCGCCGCCGCCCATCCCGCCCAGATCATCCTGCGCGGCGGCGAAGCCCTCCTCGCCGAACAGCTCGAACCCCTCTGCGCCCGCGCCGCCCACACCTTCCTCACCGACGTCCGCGCCTGCCTCGAACGCGAATTCGCCAAACCCGGCGACTTCGACGTCATCCTCAGCCTCCGCTGAGCCGGAACCAGGCTAGGACCCTGACCCCGTGACCTCGTGACCCCGAGATGAGGACTATTGCCCCAACTGGCGGCGCTGGCGTTTCTTGGCGGCCCCGATCACCAGTCGCCGCCGGGCCTCCTTCTCAATCTGCTGCTGCCCCATCCGGCCCACCGCCCGCTTCAACTGATGGCGGCTCTCCTCCGCCTCGCTCAGGCTCAGGCTGGGGGGCGGCGGCAGCAGCCATTCAAGCAGCTTGCCCGCCAGCCCCTGCCGCTCGGCCAGGGCCTGGTAGCGGCGGCGGATGCCGTCCAGCCGCTGCGGAGGCTGCCGCATCAGCCCCTCCTGGATGCACAGCCGGAAATGCCGCCGGGCCTTGCCGACTTTGCCCAGCTTGCGGGCGGACTCGGCAAAGTAGAAGCGATAGAGGATGTTCTGGGGCGCCAGCGAGACCAGCTTGCCGCACAGCCGGTGGCAGTCCGCGTACCGCCCCTCGGCAAAGCGGTTCCGCGCCTCCCGGAAACGCACGAAAATCCGGGTGCCCGCCAAGTCGAGCATCAGGGTCTGGAGGGTGGCGTCGCGGGGCACGTCATTGCCCACCACCAGCTCTTCGAGAATGTCGTCCGCCTCCGTGTCCATGATCGATGGCCCGGTCTCCGGAAAATAGACCAGCGGCTCGCCGGCCGGCAGCGGTCCCCATTGCTCGTCGTACTCCTGCCGTCGCCGCGGGTCGGAGAGAATGTCGAAGGCGGCGACGACCCGCTTGAACTCCTCCTCCTTCTCGGCGCTGCCCCCGTGTCGGTCGGGATGGCACTCCTTGGCCCGCCGGTAGTAGGCCCGCTTCAGTTCGTCGAAGCCGACCTCGCGGGCGACGCCCAGAGTTTCGTAGAGATTGGCTGGAGGGGGTGGCTTCATGATCGGTACGCTACCGGCACGGACCATCCCTGGCAAACGCGGGTTGCTTGCCCGCCGGGGAAAGCTATACTGCCTGCTGTCATTTTTCCTTTCTCCTCTACCGCAGAAGGACAAGGTTCCGAACATGGCTGGACACAAGTACAACCTCTCCCCCGTCTCGGTCCCCACCGTCGACACCCACTACCGCCGGATCGTCACGCAGCTTCCCGTGCCCGAGTCGCTGCCCATCTTCGAGCGCCTGGCCAAGTTCGAGCCCATGAGCATGCAGGGCCAGCCCCCCGTCATCTGGGACCGCGCCGAGGGATGCCAAATCCACGACCGCTGGGGCAACATGTGGCTGGACTGGTCGAGCTGCGTGCTGGTGAGCAACGCCGGCCACGGCCGGCCCGAAATCCGCCAGGCCCTGCGCGACGCCCTCGACAAGCCCCTCCTCGCCACCTATGTCTTCGCCCACGAGGGCCGCGCCGAACTCTGCGAAATGCTCGCCGCCACCACCCCCGCCGGGCTCGACAAGGTCTTCCTGCTCTCCACCGGAGCCGAGGCCACCGAGAACGCCGTCAAGCTGGCGCGCACCTACGGGGTGCGCAAGGGCGGCCCCCGCAAGCATGTGATCGTCTCCTTCGAGGGGGCCTTCCACGGCCGCACCCTCGGCGCCCAGATGATCGGCGGCATGCCCAATCTCAAGGAATGGATCGTCGAGCTGCCCAAGGGCTTCGTCACCGTCCCCTTCCCCGATGGGTTCCGCTGCGAGGACACCAGCTTCGACCTCTTCCTCGGCTCCCTCGCCAAGCAGGGCATCGCCCCCGAGGACGTGGCCGGCGTCATCACCGAATCCTACCAGGGCATCGGCCCCAACTTCCTCCCCGACGACTACGCCCGCCAGCTCGGCCAGTGGTGCCGGAAGCACGACGTGGTCCTGGTCATGGACGAAGTCCAGTCCGGCTTCGGCCGCACCGGCAAGTTCTACTGCTGGGAACACTACGATCTCGTCCCCGACCTGATCTGCTGCGGCAAGGGCATCTCCTCGAGCCTCCCCATCTCGGCGGTCATCGGGCGCAACGACATCATGAGCATGTATCCCCCCGGCTCCATGACCAGCACCCACTCCGCCAGCCCACTCCCCGTCGCCGCCGCCCTAGAAAACCTGCGCATCATCGAGCGCGAGAACCTCGTCGGCCGCGCCGCCGCCCTCGGCCAAGCCCTCGGCGAGGCGCTGGACCGCATCCAGGCCAGGTACCCCAGGAACATCGGCGCGGCCATGCACCGGGGCCTCGTCGGCGGTCTGCTCATGGTCGTCCCCGGCACCAAAAACCCCGACGCGGACATGGCCCTGGCCATCAACGAGCGCTGCTTCCAGAAGGGCCTCCTCATGTTCGCCCCCGTGGGCCTCGGCGGCGGCTGCATCAAGATCGCCCCGCCCCTCGTCATCTCCGACGACGCCCTCCGCGAAGGCATCAGCGTCCTCGAAGAAGCCTGCGCCGAAATCCTGGGCTAAGACAAGAGGAGGGACGAAGATGGACACCATCATCCGGGACATCCTGGCCAAAGTCGCCGAACCCGCGACCCGCGAATACCTGCGCGGCCTGCTGCTCGAAATCTGCGCCATCGACACCACGCCCTACGCCGACGTGGCCCGGATGCGCGACGCCGAAAACGCCGTCTTCGCCATCCTCGAACGGGAACTGGACACCATCGGCTTCGCCGGGGCCAGGCGGGAACGCCGCCCCGTCGATCCCGCCATCGCCAAGCATCCCGCCTTCTCCCTCCTCCACTTCACCAAGACCGAGGACCGCCCGGATGGCCTCCCCCCCGAGGAGGTCTACGCCGGCCGGGGCAATCTGCTCTACTTCGTCCCCGATGCCGACGGCAACGAGGGGCCGGACGGGGTCGCCGTGAACGCCCACATCGACGTGGTCAAGCCCTTCATCCCCCCCCGCGACGCGGGCGACATCCTCTACGGCCGCGGCACCTGCGACGACAAGGGTGCCATCGTCGCCATGATCGCCGCCCTCCGCATTCTCGCCGACGCTCTCGCCAAGGCCAGCGCCCGCCCCGCCCGCAACCTCGTCAACATGTTCGTGATCGAGGAGGAGACCGGCGGCAACGGCTCCCTCTCCCTGGCCCTCGACCGCAGCCTGCGCCAGTTGTACGGCTCGCTGCTGGTCCTCGAATGCACCGGCAACGATGTCCATCCCGCCAACCGCGGCGCCGTCTGGTACAAGGCCAGCCTCGCCTGCCCCGAAACCAACCTCCTCGAACTCGCCGCCTACGTCATCGAGCAGTTCGAGCAGGAAGGCCGGGCCATCAAGGCCGAGAGCCGCCACGCCCTCTTCCCCCAGCGCCCCGTCCAGACCTGCCACGGCATCATCGGCCACTACGGCGAACACCCCAGCCGCATCTGCGGCAAGGTCGCCTTCGATCTCCGCATCGACGGCACCATCGACCAGCGCGCCGCCGAGTGCATCGCCGACTGCATCAGCTCCGCCCTGGCCGAATACATCGCCGTCTACGGCGACAAGACCAAGACCGTCGACCAGACCACCGGCAAACCCAAGGTGGACCACCACTACGACCTCGAACGCACCCCCGGCGGCTTCCGCTGCACCGTCCACGGCTCCACCGGGCACATGGGCTCGATCCTCGAAAACGACGGGGCCATCACCAAAATGGCCGCCTTCGTCCGCGCCCTGGTCCGTTCCCGCTCCCGGATCGAGGCCCTGCTGCACGGCACCCTCAGCCTCGCCCTGGCCGACGAGCCCGAGGGCGAGGAACTGATCCTCGAAGGAGGCCAGGGCTTCGTCCCCACCCACCCCATCGAGGAAGTCATGGCCCGGGTCGCCCGCGCCGCCCGGCACGGGGCCGAGAACTACCTCCGCCTGATGGGCCGCGACCCCGCCCACGCCTGCATCCGCGTCACCTACGACAAACTCCACAACGCCGCCTTCGACGGCGATCCCGACTCCCCCGCCATGCGCGCCGCCATCGCCGCCGCCAAGGACGCGGGCATCTGGAAAAACCAGGACATCAAGGGCTGGACCGTCTCCTGCGACGCCCGCCTCTTCGCCACCGAACACCCCGACCTCCCCGTCGTCACCAGCGGAGCCGGCCTCCTCCAGTACGCCCACGGCGACGCCGAGCAAATCCATCTCGACGACCTCGTCGCCAGCGTCGGCTTCCTCGCCGTCTACCTCCTCCGCCAAGCCGGAGTCGCCGCCAAGTAAACACGCACCATATTGACATGGTGCCGGGCCTTTCCCACAATCCAATCCGACGCCTGCGGCAAACACCGCCGGAACCCCAGGAGCAAAACGATGGCATGGCAATGGGCAGGTATGGCGTTCCTGAGTCTCGCGACCGTGGCCGGAGCGGCGGATTCCCTGCTGGGCCAATGGACGTTCCAGGAAGGGGCCGGCATGGTCGTCTTCGACGACAGCGGCGGCGACACCACGGGCCAGCTCGGCAGCGGGGTCTCCCGGCGCAAAGGCCCCTACGGCGAGGCCCTGTCTCTGGACGGCACGCCCCAGGCCGTCGTCAACCTCGCTCTTCCCGCCGAGCGCCAGCCCGGCCGCGACAGTTTCACCATCCAGCTTTGGTGCGCCCCGCGCAACTTCGCCATCGACTCCCCCCACAAGACGCGCCGTCTGGTCGGCTACCATGACTATCCCGCCTGGTTCTTCTACCTCGACACCCGCGACGACGGCCGGGTCCTTTTCCAGTTCGCGCACCAGGCCGAAGACGGCAAGCGGGCGGGCAGCACGGCCACCTCGAAAACGCCGATTCCCCTGAACGCCTGGAGCCATCTCGCGGCCGTGTGCGACCGCGAGGCCAATCAAATTCGCCTGTTCCTCGACGGCGAACTGACGGCGCAGGCCGCCCTGCCCCAGGGCTTCGACCGCGATCTGAACACCCGCCTCCCCTTCCACATCGGGTCGAGCTGGCAGAGCTGCGACGGACTGATCGGCGAAGTGTCCCTCCAGCGCGGGGCGCTCGACGCGGCGGCGGTGCAGACCGCCTTCGCGGCTTCGCGCGAACGCTACGCCGCGCCGGTGACCGAACCGAAACCCATCCCGCGGACAGTCGGCGAACCCATGCAATTCCACGTCTCGCCCCTCGGCAACGACGCCTGGAGCGGCACCCTGCCAAAACCCAACGCGGCAGGCACCGACGGCCCCTTCCAGACCCTCGACCGGGCCGGTTCGGTCCTGCAACCGGGCGACACCCTCTGGCTCGGCGGCGGCGTCTACCGCGACATCCTGCGGCCGGGGGCCTCCGGCACCGCCGAAGCCCCCATCACCATCCGCAGTCAGCCGGGCGAAAAACCCCTGATCTCCGGCTTGGCCCCCCTGACCAACTGGCGCGACGAGGGCGGGGGCATCTGGTCCGCCCCCATGCCCTGGTCCCTCGGCCACATGAACCAGCTTTTCGCCGACGGCGAAATGCTCACCGAGGCCCGCTGGCCGAACAACACCGGCACCCTCTTCGAGCCCGTCCGGGCCAAAGCGGCGGGCGGCACGGTGGACACCCTCACCGACCCCGCCCTGCCGGGCGGCCAGGACTTCTGGAAAGGCGCCTGGCTCTGGTGCGCGGGCGGAGCAAGCTGGCATTGCTGGGCCCGCCAAGTGACCGGTTACGACGCCGCCACCCACACCCTCACCTTCACCCCCCCCTTCCCGAACGACGACCGCTGGTACAAGCCCCGGGCGGGCAACCACTATGTTCTCATGGGCGTCCGCGCCGCCCTCGACGCCCCCGGCGAATGGTGGTTCGACCCCGAAACCCGCCGGGTTCTCCTCATCCCCCCCGGCGGCCGCGACCCGAACACCCTGCTCGTCGAGGCCAAGCATAAGACCACCGTCATCGACCTCGCCGACCGCTCGCATATCAAGCTGATCGATTTCTCCTTCCGGGGCGGCGGCCTGAGCACCACCGGGGCCTCGACCGATCTTCTGCTCCAGAATCTGACCGCCGACTATCTCGGCCATTCCTACCAGCAAAACATTGGCGGGAGCGGTTCGGTGGCCATCAACGGGCAGCGCACCGACGTCGTCGGCTGCGAGTTCTCCTTCTCCTCCGCCACCCTGCTGAGCGTGGGCGGCTCGGACAACCGCGTGGTCAACTGCCATGTCCACCACGGCAACTACGGCGGCAGTTGGGCCGGCTGCGTCCGCGTCACCGGTCGTCGGCAGGTGGTCAGCCGCAACACCTTCCGGCATGCCGGCCGGGACCTTGTTTCGGTCAGCGGGCTGGCCGAATCCATCATCGAGCGCAACATCCTCTCCCACGCGGGCTGGCTGACCCATGACCTGGGCATGACCTACGGCCACACCACCGACTTCATGAACACCGCCTTCCGCTACAATCTGGTCCACGACAACGTCTCGGAAAAAACCTCGATGGGCATCTACTTCGACCATCTGAGCATGAACGTGGTCGTCCATCACAACGTGATCTGGGGCACCCTGCTCGATCCGGTGCGCTTCAACAACCCCTCCTTCTTCTGCCTCTCCTATCACAACTCCGCCTGGCAGACCGGCAACACCGGCACCTTCGACCACAGCCGCCGCAACGACCTCTACGGCTCCCGCTACTACAACAACCTGCTGAACGGGCAGGTGCGACTACCCGCCCATGTCTTCCTCGCGGGCAACGTGGTCGGCAGTGAGCTGGGCTACCGCGACCCGGACAACCGCGACTTCCGTCTGCGCGACGACGCCAAGGCCATCGGCACCGCCATCCCCCTCGCCGGGCTCAACCAAGGCACCAATCCGGACGCCGGGGCCATCCCCCACGGCCAGGATTTCTGGCCCGTCGGCCACGACTTCGCCAACCCCCCGGAACTGCCCGTCTGGCAACCCGTCCACGTCGCCTACATGAACCTCGTCTACAATTCCTGTTTCGAGTACGGCCTCGAACGCTGGACCGCCACCGGGCAGGCGAAGACCGTGGGCGGCAACGGCTGGGGCAATGGCTGGGGCAGCGGCGATCCCGAACCCACCGGCACCTGCCGGGGCGAACTCGAACTCGGGCCGGGAGTGGCCGGCGTGGGACAGGTCGTCGAGGGGCTCTTCCCCGACACCTGCTACACCCTCTCCGGCTGGGGCAAGGTCCTCGGCGACGGCGAACGGGTCGAGCTGGCCGTCAGCGACTTCGGCGGCGAACCCGTCGCCGTCGGCACCGACAGCAAGGTCTGGACCCGCCTGATCCTCGAATTCAAAACCGGTCCCGACGCCACCTCGGCCCGCATCCAGGTCCGCAAACCCACCCCCGGCGACGGCCTTGTCCGCGCCGACAACCTCGGCATCCCGAACGTCCCCGCCGGGGCCGACTGGGAGCGCCCGCCCGAACCCGAGCCCCTGCGCCCGGTCGAACGCCTCCCCGTCCCCCCGCCCTTCATCGTCCGCAAGGTCGCGACCGCCCCCCGCATCGACGGGAAACTGGACGCGGACGAGTGGCCGGCGGAAACCATCCTCCTGCAACAGACGACCGAACGGGAAAAACAACCCTCACCCCCCATCGCCCGGCTGGCGCACGACGGCCAGACGCTCTACGTCGCCGTCACCGTCCCCCTGCGCAACCCCGGCACCACCAAACTCGGCAACGAATGGCGGACCCACGACGGCGTCGAAGTCTGCCTGGTCGATCCCCAGGGTGCCGCCCCCACCTTCAGCCACGTCAGCCAGGGCTTCGCCAGCGGCACCCAGCAGGCCGTGACCGACGGCGGCGCGGACGAAGCGGCCACCCGACGCCTCGGCGCCGCCATCCGCTACGCCGCCGCCGTCGGCGAGAACGCCTGGACCGGCGAATGGGCCATCCCCTTCGCGGCGGCCGACATCACCCCCGCTCCCGGTCTGCGCCTCCCCTTCAACCTCTGCACCTACCGCAGCGAATCCAACCAATGGCTGCTCTGGGTCGGCACCAAAGGCGCCGCCTGGCGGCTCGCCGAAGCCGGCACCATCATCCTGGACTGACCAGCAACCACACCGGATGATGGTCACGGTTCATCCCGTACCACACCTTCTGCCGACAGGTTGATCGCGCCACCTATTTTCTCTTTCACGATATAGATGCGCCCGTCCCCATCTTCATAGAGTCCGTCTCCTCTGGGCGAGAGTAGCAGACTCGCACTTGCCTGCCCGCCTCGGTCCTTGCCCATCCAGCCAAGAACCGGGACCAGCAAGGTCTCTGCCGCAATCGGGATCGACAGTGCAACAATAAGCCTGAGCGTGTCTTCCGCACCATCAATCGTCCCCAAAAACATACCAGAGACAACGGCACCTAGGAAGAAGATACTGATGGACGCTATGACCGGAAGCCACCGGTGCTCCGGTCTCAGACGGACAGCCAGCAGAGCCAGAGCATGAGCGCATGCTATGGCAAAAACACCAAGGACAACTGTCGTCTTCCAATAGGCGTCTCCCTCAGGTTCCAGCCAGACGCCTAGGATAAGCATGCCACCAGACAGTACTGTCAGGCCAATGCCGCAGAATCCCGGCATGAAATGCCGCGTCCTCGATGTATACACGCTGCAGCAGAACGAGCAGATGCTGGCACCAGTGATCGCAGCAGTTGTCACCAGCACCTTGAGCTCAACTCTGCCGAACGATCCGAACGTAACACTGGCCATGAGAACAAGGACGCTTAGCGAAAGCAGAGTGGAGAACGAGTAGACTAGAATCCTCTTCCTGCGACCAAGAGGGGACATAGCCCCAATGGGCAGGAAAACGGGAGAACATGCATCCTCCCAAACCCCTTCGCGGAGCTCCAATGCCTTTGCGATATCACTAGACATGGTTCACCTCTGGTTCTTAAGCAGAAAGACAAAGAAAACCATGAGGGAAACATCCTTGAGAAGAAATATGTAGCTCGGCAGGCCACTGCGGACAAAATGATACATTGAGGGATTGCCTTGCGCCACAATGCTCAGCATTCTCCCCAATATAGAGATACCAACACAGACAACCACAACAAGAGTCGCATGTTTCAGACTCATATCGGCCTCTCCTTTTCTATTCGTCGAAACAGGAACACCACAGAACCACCAAAACATCCTTCGCCTGCCTGTCTTGTCAAACCAGCGGGAGAAAAATGCGCCCCCGATGCAACCGCCCGTCCCGCGCCATGCTACTCAAGTCGTTGGCCGGGGCGTTCCCGGCGCTGCGCGCCGTGGCCACGAGGACGTAGGCGCTCCACGCGCTTGTTTTACACGGCAGCGAGGAAAGCCTCTCGCTTACGATTGCCGACGAGTTCCGCCGGTCATGCCTCAAGCTGGCGGCGCGGCTGGGGATGCAGGAGAAAGTCGCCAAGCATGGCCGCAAACAGCGCGGGCGCATCCTTGTGGACCTCATGGCCGGCGAAGGGCACATTGGCAAAATGGGCGGCCGCGACCTTTTCCTGCAACTCCACCGCCTCGTGCAACGACAGCAGAGGGTCGTCGTCGCCGCGGACAATCAGCATTGGTGCCGCGATGTCCGCGACCGATTCGTTCGGATACCCCGTGTCGCCCAAGTCCGTCCATAGCCCCACCACCGCCTGGACAAGGGCGTCGAAACCGGGGGCCGGATTCACCGACCGGTAATAGTCCACGGACTCGGGGAACATCTCGGTCCACATCTCGGCCGTCAGGCCGCTCAGCATCTGGAAAACCGGACTCCCGGTTTCCAGTCGCCACTGCGCGCCAACCGTGACCAGCGCCGCGACCCTCGCCGGCGTCTGCGCGGCAAGGCGATAGGCGACAATGCCGCCATCGCTGAAACCAAGCAGGGAGCAGGACTGGACGCCCAAATGGTCCAGAACGCATTCCACATCCGCCTGATACTGCTGGTAGGTCAGCGGGGCGGAACCGAGCGTGGACCTGCCGTGCCCCCGGAAATCGATGCCGATCAGCCGAAACTCCGCAGGCAGCTTGTCAAGAATCGGCTGGAAGTCGGCCATGCTCCCCAAACCGCCGTGGAGCAGCACCAGCGGCTTCCCGGCGGGATTGCCAGCCACTTCATAATACAGGGTGGCGTCGCCAACCCGGAGACTACTGCCCGAAACATGGGAAAAACAAAGCATGCAATCCTCCGCCGGTCCGAGCCGGGCCAGGTGGTCAATGGTGTGTCCAAAAACATCCTTCGCCCGCCTGTCTTGTCAAACCCTCCGGAGCAAGACTCCCCGCAACCGCAGCCCCCTTTCGCCGCGAGTCCCAACCTCACGGTCCGGAGGGCCGTCAGCGCCCACTCCTCCGCATGACATACTCCAGGAAATGCCCCCACTCGCACGGCCCCAAAGGCAGGCTTCCTCGCCGTGCCTGCTCCGACACCAGCTTCGCCAGCGCGTCCAGCGCCTCGGCGGACGACGTCTCCCGGAGGAATGCCGGGTCATCCGCGAACGCGCGATTCACCGCCAGCAGCACCTCCATCGCCTTGTCCTTGTTCGGCGCGCCCCGGTCGCGAAAATCCACATTCTGCGCCGCCAGTCCCAGCCTGAGAGCCTTCAGCACCTCTGGCCGCGCGGCATCGCCGTCCGGCAGGGCATGCGCCAAAGCCGCCAGACTCCGGAGCATGATGTAGTGATACCCGGGCCGCGCGTTGTGCGGATCATGCCAGCGGCCCACCAGCGGCCCTTCCGTCAGTTGACCGGGCATCACGCCCAAAACCGCCTTTTGGACCGCCGCCTCCAGATACTTCACATCACCGGTCGCATCATACATTTTGGCAAGTAGATACACACTGAAGCTATTGTAGTTCCAGTTGCCGACGAGGGGACGCGCCAAAGCCCAGTCGGCCGACTCCCTGGCCGCTTCAAGATACTTCGCCTCGTTGGTGTACTCGTACAGTTCCAGCAGCGCCACGCCGCACTCGCCATTGTCGAACTGAAGACCGCCGTCGCCCAGATCATCGACCAGCCACCCTCGCCTCACCGCCAATTCAAGACGCCCGTCCTTTTCGGCCCGATTCAGCAGTTTCTCGGCAGCCTGGAACGGGGCCGACCGCGAGTCCCCGCGCGATGCCGGAAAGGGGAACACGCCAGTGCCGCCCTGCTCCTGAGCCCAGAGCAGGAAATCCCCGGCCTCTTTCGCCAGCGCCAGACAGCGTTCCCTCCCGCCAAGTCCGGCCCGGCAAACGGCGAGGCATCCGGAAATCGCCGCCGCCGGCTCGCGGAGGGGACGGTCCAGCTTCGTCGGGTCCAGGCCAATCCTCCACCACCGTTGTTTCTCAAGCACCGCAAGCAGCCGCTCGCCGCCCGCTTTCGCCTCGTCGGCGGTGAGCCATGCTCCCTTCGCGGGAATCGGGATGAAGGTGTCGGCCACCTCCGGAATCCCTGCCTTGTCCCCCAGATGGCGATTGATGTCGGCAACCGCACGGTGTATGGCGGCGGCATCCTGGTCGGCGAGCGCAGCCGTCAGCCGTTCCCGCAGGAATTGCGCCCGGCCCGGCTGTTGCGCAACGGCGACAGTCCCCGCCGCCAGCGACACGACGACGACACCCCAGACCCAATCGACAGCCAGAAGTCTCATGCCAGCCCCTTGTTTCCGAACACGGCCGCACATCCGCCGGAAAAGCCACGCGGGACGATGCCAAGGATACTCAGGCCCCGGTTATCTGCCAAGTACCATGCACGATGCAGCATTCCTTGCGGATATTGGCCAGCGTCACCTTCGCATCCGAGCGGTCCAGTTTCAACGTGAAATCGGGCGGCTCCTGCCCCACGGGTATGTTGATGGTGGGACCATCCGCCTGGAAGAAGGAACGGGGTACATCCAGGACCCCGCGCAGAATGGCAACCGGGATTTCGACCAGTTCGTAGAGGTTTTTCCGTTGGAAAAAGCGCAACTGCACAATGCTCTGCACTTCCTCCGTGTACTCGTTGAAAAGGTCCCTTGTCCGATCCTGCCGAGCCGCCGCCGTTCGGCAATCCTGAATCCACGCCGCCTCGGTGAGCTTGCTGATGTGAAGAGTTTCCCACCGCACACTCTGGGCTTTGGTGGATTTGAGGCTGATCCGCTTGCCGTCCAGCTCGATATCCCAGAACCGCTGCCCAGCCGGTGCCGAAACCACCCTTCTCCCCGCCGCCTGACAGGCCCCCACGAAAGCAGCCTCGAAGCTATCCTGAAACAAGGCCGTGCGGAAAAACACATGATGGGCCAGAAGACGAGACTTGAAATCCTCCTCGAAATCGAGGGTGTTCAGCAAGGACTCCTCGTTCCTGGTCACTTCGCACGAAGTCCGCAATGCCTGAAGAAGTTCCCGTAGGCGCGTCGCTTCGGCGGCATTCAGCTCAACTGTCTGCTCCGGCCCCGTCTTCAAGGAGTACAGCATAGGGTTCCTCGATGTCCTCATCTTTCCGGAGATGCGTGTCAGGCAGGACCACCTCCCGGATATTCGGCTTCCGTCCAGTCAGCATCCATTGACAAATCCATGCCAGTTGGTAGGAAATCAGGGGGGGGACCGCGTCGCCGATATGGCGGTACAGGTTCGACAGGGCGGAAGCCCCGAAACGGAAACTCTGGGGAAATCCCTGAAGCGTGGCCATTTCCCGAACCGTACAAAGCCGATCCTCTTCGGGATGGGTGTAGCGGCCATTGCCGCAATGGGCGCATTCCCGCTTGATCGTCGGGGCGGGGCGATCCCACGCCATCCGGCCATACACATCGGGATAGGAGCCGGTCTTCCCCGCGTTCCAGTTCCGCACCATGGCGCCGGTCAGCAGATTGCGCGTCTCCTTCTTCCGGGCCAGATCAAGCCAGGAGCCACCGTCCCGGGGAATGGCCTGAATGCGTTCCCGCACTTCATCCGTGCCAAAGTTGGGGAAAAGAGCCTGGGTCGGATTGCCCGGATCGATAACCGAGAAGGCGCGGCGGACGGTCAACGCCGCCTCGGACACCTGAAATCCCGCCCACAGCTCGTCGAGGGTATGCAGTTCGAGCGGCCGTTTGGCCGCCAGGATAATTGCCCGTTCACGAATTTGGGGTAGCCCAAAGGCAGTCAGAAGGTACACTTTTCCGAACACGCGATAGCCGTTTTCCCGCAGGAAGTCCACCAAACACCCGTAGTGCTCGGAGAAATTCCCATGGAGCAGTTCGCGGGCATTTTCCATGACCACGATATCCGCATCCAAGGCCACAGCGAACTCCCCGGCCCGGCGAACCAGGCTGTTCCGGGGATCGTCACGGAGATGGTTGAGCGGGTTCGCCCGGGAAAAGCCCGTGCAGGGAGGGCAGGCGCAGAGCACGTCGATTTTTTGCTCCGGAGCCAAACCAAGGACAGAGCGGAGGGAAGCGGGATCGATCGTGCTCAAATCCACCGCCACGGGATCGATGCCGATATTGAGCCGATAGGTGCTGTTGCACTGCAAACTGCCGGCCGGGCTGCTGGGTTTGCCGAGTTCCGCATCGGCGGCACCCACC
>LVAZ01000231.1 GCA_001603055.1 Victivallales bacterium Lenti_02 | reverse complement strand
CCGTCCCGACCTGATCGACACCGACGACGACGGCCTCACCGACTTCGAGGAAGTCACCGGCATCGACGATCCCGCCACCCTCCTCAGCCCGGCCGGCCGCATCACCAGCCCCGTCTACAGCATGTCCCGCCACGAGGCCGGCGAACTGGCCCCGCCCCGCTCCCTCGACCTCGCGCTGGCCGCCGCCCCGGCCGGCATCCGCGTGCCCGACAGCGCCCGCTTCCTCCGCAACGGCGCTCCCTGGACCCTGGAAGCCTGGGTCCGGCCCGGCACCGACCGCACGGGCGCCATCCTCTCCTACCAGGTGGCCGGCCTTCCCGCCATGGAAATCGGTCTTGCTGACGGCGCCCCCTACGCCCGCTTCGCCGCCAGCCCCGCCACCACCGTCACGGTGGGCGGCACTCCCGCCTTCGCCACCTTCGCCACCGGCGAGTGGCGCCATCTGGCAGGCGTCTGGAACCCCGCCGAGCAGAGCCTCACTCTGATCATCGACGGCGTCAGCCGCTTCCGCCTGTCCACCACCCAGGTCCCGGTGAACGGCTACGGCACCCTGTACCTCGCCGGCAACGGCACCGACGGCCTCGCCAACGGTCTGCTTGACGAAGTGCGCGTCTGGAGCGTCGCCCGCAGCCTCGCGGAAATCGCCGCCGCCCGCGACGCCATCGTCCCCGTCGGCACCGCCGGCATCCTCGCCTACTACCGCTTCGACGACGGCGGCGAGCATGTCGAGGACTTCGCCCATGCCTACCCCGAAACCTTCCCCGCCCAGGCCGCCCGCATCCACGCCTTGCCCGGACTCGGCGCCGCCACCGTCCGCGAGAATGCCCGGCCCATGCGCGGCATCGACGACGCCGACGGCGACGGCATGCCCGACTGGTTCGAGGCGCTCTACAGCGGCAGCGCCACCGCCATGGCCCCCGAGGGCGATCCCGACGGCGACGGCCTCAACAACCTCTACGAATACCTGAGCTGGACCAACCCCAACAGCGCCGACACCTACGGCGACGGCATCGCCGACGGCGACCGCGACTTCGACGGCGACGGCCTGACCAACGCCGCCGAGCAGACCCTCGGCACCGATCCCCGCCGCGTCGACACCGACGACGACGGCATCTGGGACGGCGACGAAGTCACCGGCACCGACCCCACCAACCCCGCCAGCTCCCTCAGCCCGGTCCAGGACCGCGTCCTCCTCCTCGACGGCAGCGGCGACTGGCTCCAGTTGCCCCGCGACCTCCGCTTCGCGCTGACCAGTTGGACCATCGAGGCCTGGATCAAGCCCGCCGCCGCCAACGGCGACATCATCGCCCGCCAGACCGCCGCCGGCCGCTACAACTTCCGCCTTGGCCTCAACGGCACGCTGCCCTACGTCCTCTGCACCACGGAAGACGGCACCGACCAGCAACTGGTCCTGCCCGACACCGCCCTGGTCGCCCTGAACCAGTGGACCCACCTCGCCGCCTCCTTCGACGGCACGACCAACCGTCTTGCCCTCTACGTGAACGGCAACCTCGCCGCCGCCCGGAACCTCGCCGCCGTCTGCGCCGTCAACGGCGTCGGCCCCGCCCAGACCCGCGTCGGCGAAGGCTTCGCCGGCTGCGTGGACGAAGTCCGCGTCTGGAATCTGGCCCGGACCGCCGCGGAAATCGTCGCCGCCCGCCACACCAACGTGGACCCCGCCGCCGCCGGGCTGGTCGCCTACTACCGCTTCGACGACGGCGGCGACACCGCCGAGGACTTCACCACCGCCGGCGACTGGCTCAACGACTGGGCCGGCGCCGGTCTCCTGGTCGGCGACGCCGCCATGATCGACGCCCCCGCCGACGCCCCCCTGGCCAGCGAGAACGCCGACACCGACGGCGACGGCATTCCCGACTGGTGGGAAATGCTCCACTTCGGCAACCTCACCGACGCCGACGCCACCACCGACGCCGACGGCGACGGCCTCAGCGACCTCTACGAGTACCTCGCCGGCCTCAACCCGAAGAATCCCGACACCAACAACGACGGGATCATCGATTCCCTCGTCGACACCGACGGCGACGGCCTCACCAACGCCGAGGAACAGCTCCACGGCACCGACCCCCGCAACGCCGACACCGACGACGACGGCGAAAACGACCTCGCCGAAATTCTCGCCGGCACCAACCCCCGCTACAGCATGAGCAAGAGCGGCGACAGCAAGCTGGCCCTCGACGTCCTGGCCGCCGGCGCGGGCGCCGACGGCATCGCCATCCCCATGGCCCACCGCTTCGACCTGGCCGCCTCCGGCTGGACCGTCGAGGCCTGGCTGCGGAACGCCGCCGGCGAGACCGGCGCCGTCGTCCGCCACATGGTCGGCAACTACGCCCAGTTCGAGCTGGGCCTCGACGCCGGCGTCCCCTACGCCAAGTTCGACCTCCGCCAGGGCGGCGAAATCCGGGTCGACGGCGTCGCCGTCCTCGGCGACGACTGGACCCATGTCGCCGCCGTCTACGACCGCGCCGGCGAGCGTTTCTTCCTCCTCGTCGACGGCACCGCCCGCGTCATCCGCGAAAACCTCAACCAGCATCCGGCCGACAACCAGTACCCCGTCGCGGGCACCGGCGCCGCCGTCCTGGCTGCGGGCGTCTGGACCGATCTGGTGATCGACGAAGTCCGCGTCTGGGGCAGCCCCCTCTCCATTCTCCAGATCGAGCGCGGCCGCCATGCCCTGGCCAGACTCTCCGCCAGCAACCTGCTGGCCTACTACCGCTTCGACGACCGCGGTGCCAGCTTCGAGGACTTCGCCCAGCGCGGCAACCTCGGCGCCCCCGGCGCCTTCCGCCGCGTCCGCGACTACGCCATCGCCGTCCCGGCGGCGGCCTTCGTCCCCGGCCACGACCTCCTCGGCGTCGGCAACGGCATCGTGGGCTACGCCGACGACACCGACGGCGACCTCCTCCCCGACTGGTGGGAAGACCTCCACGCCGGCCTTGACCCCTATCTCGCCGACACCAATGGCGACGGCATCGCCGACACCGACGGCGACTTCGACGGCGACGGTCTCACCAACCGCTACGAATTCCTCGCCGGGCTCAATCCCAACAAGGCCCGCACCGACGGCGCCACCCTCGACGGCGAGCGCGACGAGGACGGCGACGGCGTCACCAACCTCGTCGAGCAGCAGTACGGCACCCGCCCCGACCTGGCCGACACCGACGGCGACGGCATCTCCGACCCGATCGAAATCTACGGCCCCAATGCGACCCCCGTCGCCGCCGCCCTGCGGCCCGTCAGCGATCCCGCCAACCAGCAGAGCCCCTGGGTCCAGCGCGGCCTCGATGTCACCGGCGGCAACCAGCGCCTGCTGGTTCCCGGCAACGCCAAGTACGCCCTCCCGTCCTGGACCCTCGAAGCCTGGGCCAAGCCGACCGCCCCCGTCGCCTTCGGCCAGCGCATGACCATCGTCCGCCGCGCCGTCGAGAACATCGGCACCGTCAACGAAGTGCTCAACTACGGCATGGGCCTGGTCGGCGCTCTGGTGGACGGCGAAGCCGCCTGGACGCCCTACATCCGCTACACCGACCTCACGGGCGCGAACCGGGAAATCCGCGCGCCCTTCACGGCGCGCATCGGCGAATGGACCCACGTCGCCGCCTCCTTCGACGGCGGCAGCGGCGTGCTCCGGCTCTTCGTCAACGGCTACCTGGTGGCCGAAAGCGATGAACTGCAGAGCAGCGTCCCCTGCGTCCTCTTCGGCAGCGAAGTGGCCGAGGTCTCCATCGGCGGCGGCGCCTCGAACGCCGGCATCATCGCCAACGACTTCGTCGGCCACCTCGACGAAGTCCATGTCTGGAGCATCGCCCGGACTCTCGCCGATGTGGCCGGCGAGTACCACAGCATCCCGCTGAGCGGAATTGGCCAGGACCCCGCCACTCTGGTCGCCTGGTTCCAGTTCGACGGCAACGCCCAGGTCCTCGACCTCGTCGAGAACGACGGCGTCCACAACAACTGGATGAACGCGGGTATCCTCGACGGCGGCGCCGCGGCCAGCGCGGCCGCCCGCCAGGAACTGCGCCGCGACACCGACGGCGACGGCATGCCCGACTGGTACGAGGCCGGCCACGGCTTCGACTACACCAGCGCCGCCGACGCCGCGACCGATCTCGACGGCGACGGCGTCACCAACCTCTACGAGTTCCTCGCCGGTCTCAATCCCCGCCTGCCCGACACCCACTTCGACGGCACCCTCGACGGCCAGCGGACCCTGTCCGGCACTCTCACCGTCCTCGAGGAACAGCGCCTCGGCACCCATCCGCTCCTCGCCGACACCGACGACGACGGCATCGCCGACGCGGACGAGAAGATGGCCGACACCGATCCGGCCGACGGCAACGAGTGGCCTGGCTATGTGAACGGCGTCCTGGTGCTCGACGGTCTCGCCGGCAGCCATGCCGAACTGCCCATGCAGGCCCGCTTCAAGCTGACCTCCGCCTGGACCGTCTCCGCCTGGGTGAAGCCGACGGCCGGCTTCGACGGCGGCACCGTGGTCCGGCGGGTCATCCTCGCCGCCGACGGCACCGTGGCCAGCACCTCCTTCGCCCTCGGCGTCAACGCCGCCGGGCAGCCCTATGCCGCCTACGACTATGTCGCCGAAGGCGTCGTCTATCCCCGCATGGCCACCGCCCAGGCCGCCTCGGCCCAGGTCGTCCCCGGCGAATGGACTCACCTCGCCGGCGTCCTCGACGGCACCGCCGGAATCCTCGCGATCATGGTCAACGGCGAACTGCAGTGGACTGCGGACGTGGCCGGCGCCGTGCCTCAGGCCGACCCGGTCGGCGTCGCGCTCACCCGCATCGGCGAAGGCTTCGAAGGCAGCATCGACGAAGTGGCGGTCTACTCCGCCGCCCTGCCCGCCAGCACCATCGCCTCGCGCCTGACCGACGCTCTCCTCGGCAGCGAGACCGACCTGGTCGCAGGCTATTCCTTCGACGACCGCGGCGGCAGCTATGGCCTCGCCGTCCGGGCGCAGGACGCCCTGGCCGCCAACCAGCGCGACTGGCTCACCGGCTGGCTGAACGCCGCCACCCTGGCTGGTGGCGCGGCCATCGCGGCCGACGGTTCCAGCCCCGTCCTCCGCGACGCGCTCGACTCCGACGGCGACGGCCTCCCCGACTGGTGGGAGCGCTACTACTTCGGCGACCTCACCACCACCGACGGCACCGGCGACTTCGACGGCGACGGCCTGAGCGACCTCTATGAATATCTCGCCGGCACCGATCCGACCAAGCAGGTCAGCGGCAACGACGGCATCAAGGACGGCGACCGCGACGCCGACGGCGACGGCCTGACCAACCTCCAGGAGCAGAACCTCGGCACCATGCCCAACCGGGCCGACACCGACGACGACGGCCTCACCGACTTCGAGGAAGTCACCGGTATCGATGATCCCGCCACCGCCCTGTCCCCGGCGGGCCGCATCACCAATCCCCTCGACGCCTTCCATCCCTTCGTCGCCCGCGCCATGCAGTTTGCCGGCGACCAGTACCTTGATATTCCCGTCCACGCCGCCCAGCGGCTGGCCGACTGGACCGTCGAGGCCTGGGTCCGGCCCGCCGACAGCGAACTCGACGGGGCGGTCCTTGTCCGCCGCATGGCCACCGAATCGGCGGTCAACTACGAACTGGGCCTGGTGGCGGAGGCCGACGGCCTGCGTCCCTACGCCGCCGTCACGGGCCGGAACGGCACCCGCTACACGGTCGGCGGCAACGAGCCTGCGGAACTGGCCCGCCACCTGCGCGATGCCGGCCAGCCCGTCGTCGTCTCCACCGGCACCTGGACCCACCTTGCCGCCGCGTTCAACGCCGCGGACGGCCAGCTCTCCCTCTACATCAACGGCACCCGGTCCGCCTTGCGCATGAACATCGGCGCCGAGGCCGAGCAGGGCTATGTGCTGGGCAGCTCCCTGACCATCGGCGGCTACCTCGGCGGCGGCTCCGCCGCGATGTTCGAGGGGCTCATCGACGATGTGCGCGTGTCGGGGACGGCCCGCACGCAGGCCGATATCCGAAACGGCATGAACGACATCACCGTCGGCGTCGCCGCGGCCGTCCTCCAGATCAGCGCCAACGACGGCGGCATGCTGGTGGACAATCACGTCCACAGCCAGGATTGGCTGAACGACTACCGGCACGCCGGCATTCCGGTCAACTATGGCGGCCTCGGCCAGCCCCTGACCATCTTCTACGAAGGCGACTGGCTCAAGGAGCGCGACGAGGTCGACAGCGACGGCGACGGCATGCCCGACGCCTGGGAAATCGCCCACGGCCTCTTCCCCTTCTTCAATGACGCCAACTGGGACAACGACGGCGACGGGCTCACCAACTACTACGAGTACCTGGCCGGCACCGATCCCACCAACCCCGACACCAACCACAACGGCACCAGCGACTACGACGAGGACAGCGACGGCGACGGGCTCACCAACGGCCAGGAGCAGACTGCGGGCACCCATCCGGGCCTGAGGGACAGCGACGACGACGGTGTCGAGGACTGGGACGAGGTCATGGGCGTGGTGGGCGCCGCCAGTCCCGATCCCCAGTACCGCACCAACCCGCTGTACAGCGTCAGCCACTACGACCCGCTCGAGACCGAAGCCTTCGGCAACGGCAAGACCAGCTACGTCCTCAATCCGCCCCGCGCCTACGACCTCTCCCAGGCCCGGCGCGGTCTCAGGCTCCCCGTCCAGGGCCGCTTCGACATCATGGCGAGCTGGACCATGGAAACCTGGATTCGCCCCGACTTCGCGGGCGCTCCCGCCGGCGGCGTCATCTTCGGGCGCATGGTCAACGGCAAGGCCGCCGCGCTGGTCGGCATCGACGCCGGCGGCTACCCCTACGTCAAGTACCAGAGCGCCAACGGCAACTGGACCATGGCCGGCGGCGCCAACGGCAGCGGCAAGTCCGCCCTGACCAGCGGCAACTGGCACCACATCGCCGCCGTCTACGACGCCAGCCTCAACACCCTCCGCCTCTATGTGGACGGCATCTACGGCATGGCGACCGCCGCCGTGCTGCCGCCCGTCTCGGGCAGCGGCGCCCTCTACCTCGGCGGCCGCGACGCCGACCACGACGTGCTCGTCGCCGGCCTGCTCGACGAAGTCCGCATCTGGAACGGGGTCCTCAGCTTCGAGAACATCCGCGGGCAGATGGAACAGATCCTCCCCGCCAACGCGGTCGCCTACAATGCCGGCGGCTCGGTCGTCGGCACGCTGGTCGCCTACTACCGCTTCGACGACGGCGGCATGAACATCGAGGACTTCACCCGGCCCTATCCGGCCCGGGCCGCCCGGAACTTCGAACTCAAGTCCAGCACCTACGGCGTCGCCGACGCGGTCAGCGAAAGCGGCGGCGTGCAGGCGCCCGGCAGCGACAACCATGCCGACTGGACCACCAAGATCGGCGCGCGCGGCTTCTTCGGCATCGACGACAGCGACGGCGACGGCCTGCCCGACTGGTGGGAGGCCCTCTACAGCGCCAGCGCCACCGCCCTGGCCCCCAACGGCGACGACGATTCCGACGGCCTCTCCAACATCTACGAATACCTCTGCCGCACCAGCCCCCTGTCCGAGGACACCGACAACAACGGCATCCAGGACGGCCAGGAGGACTTCGACGGCGACGGCCTCTCCAACCTCGAGGAGCAGACCTACGGCTCCGATCCCACCAGCGTCGACAGCGACGACGACGGCGTCTGGGACAAGGCCGAAATCGATGCCGGCACCAGCCCCAGCCATCCCATGAGCCGGCCCAACTTCGCCCCCCGCAGCCTCAACGTCGCCTCGATCCCCGCCGCCGGGGCGAGGATTCCCACGCCGCAGCGCTTCCAGCTCGGCGGTTCCCCCTGGACTGTGGAACTGTGGTACTATCCCTGCGCCGCCGACCTCGTCTACGGTGCCGGCGACGTCGCCCTGGCCGGCACCCCGGCGGGCGTTGGCCGCGAGGCCGACGGACTGGTCTACAAGTACAACCCCGGGACCGGCTGGGCCGCCTGGCTCGACGTGGACGGCCCCGACACCCTGGGCGTCTACACCTTCGGCCCCGGCGACATCGCCCTCGCCGGAACCCCCGGCACCGGCACCACGCTGGCCCGCCCCGAGTCCATCCTCCACAGCGGCGCCAACTTCGCCAATGTCTGGATCGACAACGGCGACCGCAAGTACAACGCCGCGAACGACGTCCTCCTCCGCGGCGCGCCCGCCGAGAACGAGTACTTCGCCGGCCGCATCCCCGCCATCGCCTACAGCGGCACCGCCGCGTGGATCGACAGCGGCGCCGCCCTCGTGGCCGGTTCCGACCCCTACGTGGACGTCACCGGCGACCTCTTCGTCTACGACGGGGTCAACGGCGACAGCTTCGCCCTCTCCCTCGAGAACGGCTCGCCCAAGGGCCGCATCTACAACGCCGCGGGCGACGTGGTCAGCGTCGGCGGCAGCAGCGTCACGCCGCCGCTGACGGCCGGCCGCTGGAACCACCTGGCCCTGGTCTGGGCGCCGGCCGACAACAGCCTCCGCCTCTACCGCGACGGCATCCTCATGATCGCCAACCAGACCCTGGCCTCCCCCACCGTGGCCGCCGGCACCGCCTACCTCGCCCGCAATCTCGCCGTCGGCTACCTCGACGAGGTCCGCGTCTGGGCCGAGGCCCGCACGGTGCTCGAGATCGAGCGCTGGAAGAACACCCTCATCCCCACCTACCAGAGCATCGACATCCTCACCGCCAACAACGGCACCTTCAACTCCTTCCTCGCCCTCCAGGAACTCCAGCCGACGCCCAGCTTCGGCCTGGCCGGCTCCATCTACACCTACCAGGATCTGCTCCTCCTCTACTACCGCTTCGACGACGCGGGCGAGTTCACCGAGGACTTCCGCGCCTTCGGCGACAAGGCCCAGTTCCTGGGCACCACCGGCACCGCCAGCCGCGCCGCCCCCGTCGGCGGCATCGACGACGACGACAACGACGGCCTCCCGGAATGGTGGGTGCAGCTCCACGGCCTGAGCAACTGGCAGACCATGCAGCCGCCCCTCGGGCCGGACACCTGGCCGGCCGCCAACCCCTGGGAAAACCGCAAGGACATCAATGTCGACGGCCTCGAAGAGGAACCGTCCACCTTCTTCAACTGGGTCGCCGCGCCCCGCGGCCCCTTCACGGCGGCCCCCGCCGCCACGGCCCAGCCCAGTCCCCACACCACCAACGGCTCCCCCGGCTGGATCACCCGCTCCTTCACCAGCTTCACCTCCATCGGCGGCTACAACGCCGTCGCCATCGAGAATCTCATGGCCGTGGCCCCGAAATCGGTCGTCCTCCACGACTCGGCCCGCGACGTGGACCTGATGAAGTACATCATCATCGACCAGATTCCCGCCGAGGCCCTCTTCTCCGCCTGGGTCACCCGCGGGCAGATCACCCGCTTCAGCGTCAACGGCCAGAACTTCGGGCTGGGCGGCACCGGCACGGTCGACATCGCCGCCGCCCTCGTCGTCGGCCGCAACCAGATCTACATCCAGGCCAGCGACACCTCCAACTCCACCCGCAGCATGCAGATCCGGCCTCCCGGCACCTGGCTCTACAACCCCGGCGGCGCCAACCCGGTGATCACCCCCCAGGCTTGGCCCCTCCAGACCTACACCTGGCCCTCCGCCAACATGAAGCTCGACTTCGCCCTGACGGTGGACGGCAACGACCTCATCGTCCGCGGCGACGAATGGAAGTTCGACCCGCGCAGCGTCTGGCACGGCCATGCCTGGACCGTCCGCAACGTTCCCGACGTCTGGTCCGATCTGGCCGGCCGCTATCCGCCCCACGCGGACTACGGCATCGTCGACGACGCCGACGGCGACGGCCTCACCAACCTCCTCGAGTTCATGCTCGGCACCAACCCCGTCGACCGCGACAGCAACAACAACGGCGTCGCCGACGGTGACGAGGACTTCGACGGCGACGGCATCAGCAACGCCCAGGAGCAAATCTTCAACACCGATCCCACGCTCTGGGACACGGACGACGACGGCATCAGCGACGGCGAGGAAATCGCCCGCGGCGGCATCCCCACCGACGGCAACAGCCCGCAGGTCTGGCGCGGCGTCCGCTTCGACGGCGGGGCCGACTACCTCGAACTGCCCACCCAGAACCGCTTCGCCCTCGGCACCTTCACCATCGAGGCCTGGACCCGGCCCGACGCCGACATGGCCAGCGCCGCCGGACGCATCGTCCAGCGCCGGGTCGGCACCCTCAACGGCACCATGGTCAACTACGGCCTCGAATACCTGCGCAGCGGGGGCTCCTACCTCCTGAGCGCCTACTTCACCAACCAGGCCGGCGCGGTCGTCCGCGCCACCAGCGTGCAGACTGTCAGCCTCGGCGAATGGCACCATGTGGCCATGGCCTACGACCCCGCCACCCGCAGTCTCTTCCTCTACCTCGACGGCAAGCTCGCCCGCCGGGTCACCAACCCCAACTCGCCCATCACCTTCGGCCCCGGCGTCGTCAACACCCGGATCGGCGAAGGCTTCAAGGGGCTGGTGGCCGAGGTCCGTTTCTGGAACGTCGCCATGCTCCCCACCGAGATCGGCGCCAATCTCTACTCCACGGTCACCGGCCACGAGGACAACCTCGTCGCCTACTACCGCCTCGCCGACGGCGGCATCACCGCCCAGGACAGCCATCGCTCGGTCACCGCCGACTGGAAGACCGGCTGGGCCAACGCCGCCACCCTCGAGGGGCGCACCTGGTTCGAGGAACTCGACGACGACTACCCGCTCCTCCGCGATCCCGACACCGACGGCGACGGCATCAACGACATGTGGGAAATGCAGCACTTCGGCAGTCTCGACGCCACCGACGGCACCGCCGACTCCGACTGGGACGGCATCAGCGACTACTACGAGTACCTCGCCGGCACCGACCCCAACGACGGCGACACCGACGGCCTCGGCGTGGGCGACGCCTGGATCGACAGCGACGGCGACGGCCTCCTCAACTTCGAGGAGCAGCTCTACGGCCTCGATCCCGCCTCCGCCGACACCGACGACGACGGCATCGACGACTACACCGAGCTGTTCGTCAACGGCACCGACCCGAACAACTCCCTCGATCCCATCGTCCCCCGCATCGCCCGCCTCACCAACGACGACTACGCCTACGTCAACGACAACCCGCGCACGGCCCAGAGCGTCTTCACCCTGGCCATGTGGATCAAGCCGGCCGCCCTCCTCGGCGCGGGCGATGCGCCCCAGGGCATCATCCGCAAGCAGAACCGCGACGGGGACTGCAACTACCGCCTGATCCTGCTGCCCGACAACAAGGTCCAGTTCAGCTATGACCTGGACCAGGTCGGCCGCACGGTCAAGGTCACCAGCGCCCAGTCCCTCCCGGCCGGCGAGTGGTCCTTCGTCGTCGCCCGCCTCGACGGCAACCTCGTCAACGGCGTCTTCGACCTCCAGCTCTTCGTCCGCCAGAACCTCGAATACCAGCGCTACGTCACCACCAGCCCGATGCGCTACGGCCCGCCCGCCGTGGCCGACAAGGGCCAGTTGGCCCTCGGCTTCACCGAGCTGCTCGACGCCGCCAACCCCCTGCGCACCGGCTACGCCCCCAACCGCTTCGCCGGCGACGTGGACGAAGTCATGCTGTGGAACCGCCTGCTGAGCATCGGCGAGGTCGTCGGCACCGCCGCCGCCCCCGGCATCATCGAACTGCCCCCCAGCCCCATCACCCGCTTCGATCCCGGCGACGGCACCGTCTTCGACCTCAGCATGGTCGTCTACTACAAGTTCGACGACGGCGGCGCCACCGCCGAGGACTTCACCGTCTCCGAGGACTGGAAGAACGGCCGCCCCGGCGGCTGGAAGCATGCCCTCACCCTCTCCAACCCGCGCGTGGTCGTCTCCGGCACCGTCCAGGGCATCGGCGAGCCCGACCGGCTCCCCGACACCTGGGAAGTCCAGTACTTCGGCTCGCTCTCGGTCTCCACGGGCACCCTCCAGGAAGACTTCGACGGCGACGGTCTCTGCGACTGGTACGAGTACCTCGCCGGCACCGATCCCACGGTGGCCGACAGCGACGGCGACGGCGTCGCCGATCCCCACGAGGATCCCGACGGCGACGGCCTCACCAACCTCCAGGAGCAGGTGCTCGGCACCCATCCCAGACTGGCGGACACCGACGACGACGGCGTGGCCGACAACGCCGAGGTCACCAGCGGCAGCAGCCCCGTCAACTCCCTCGATCCCCGCAAGACTCTGGCGGGCGTGCCCCACGGCCCCACCGGCCCCGGCCGCTTCGTGGTCGGCGGCGTGCAGGACCGCCACAAGCTGGCGGCCTGGACTATCGAGGCCCGCGTCTTCATCGAGACCGGCACCGCGCCGGCCGCCACCAACGGCATCGTCGCCCGCCGCGCCCTGGCCGTCAACGCCGCCGGCTCCGCCGACGACTTCGTCAACTTCGAGCTGGGCCTCCTCGCCGGCGTGCCCTACGTCGCCCTGACCGACACGGCGAACACCCGCCGCAGTCTGGCGGCGGCGGCCGTCGTCGCCACCGGCCGCTGGATCTATCTCGCCGCCACCTTCGACGGCGGCAGCCTGACCCTCCGGGTGGACGACGCCTCCACGGTGCTGGCCGGCATCGCCGGCTGCAAGACCGAGGGGGTCGCCGGCCAGACCGAATTCAGCATGGGCGCGGGCTACCGCAACGGCACCATCTACGAAGGCCGTCTGCCCATGCATGCGCGGATCGACGAGGTCCGCCTCTGGAACGGCGTCCGCACGGCCGACCGCCTGGCGGCCACCCGCTACAGCGACCTGATCTCCCACAGCGAGGCCGGCGCCGGCGGCGCCACCGTCCAACTGGTGGGCTACTGGAAGTTCGACGACGGCGGCGAAACCGTCGAGGACTTCACCGCCGCCAGCGACAACGTCGAGAATCTCCCCGACTGGTTCTTCAACTGGGTCCACGCGGCCTCGCCCGACGGCGGCGCGATCCTGGTCGACGAGAACTACGTCATGCCCGATCCCGACGACGACGAGGATACCCTGCCCAAGTGGTGGGAAGAGGCCACCGGCCTCAACGCCACCAAGGCCAGCGTCGACGGCATCGACGGCTCCGTCGGCATCCACGGCCCCAACGGCGACCTCGACGGCGACGGCCTCACCAACCTCCAGGAATACCTCGGCGTCGACGGCGTCGGCCAGATCAACGACGGCGCGCCCGGCGCGGGCATCCAGTACCGCTTCACCTACTTCGCGGACCGGCCCGTGTTCGGCAAGCCCGTCGACATGCAGCTCGCCGAAGGCTTCACCCGCACTCTCGGCTACGACGCCGACGGCAACGTCTGGCTCGAAATCTCCGGCGTTGCCGGCGTCTACGACGGCGACGACATCCCCATCGCCGGCCTGCCCGCGGGCGCTCCCGGCTGGATCGCCAACCTCGAGGCGGTCCTCTACGCCGACCTCGGCGACGACGACCTCATCTTCGACCAGGTCTGGATCGACGTGGACGGCGACGGCGCCTTCTCCGCCGGCGACGTGGTCGTGCTCGGCGAGCCGGCCGTCGGCCAGGCGGCCACCGCCGTGGTTCCCGTCTTCGCCTACGACAATGTCTCCGGCACCGCCTGGATCGATCAGAGCGGCTGGTACAAGTACGGCTCCGTCGACCTCCTGCTGGCCGGCACCGAGCCTCCCGCCGGTTCCGTCGCCACCCGCGTCGCCCGCCTCGTGAAGGGTGCCGTCACCGGCGCCGTCTGGGCCGAGTTCGACGCCGCCACCCCCGTGTCCCAGTACACCGCCGGCGTGGACATGATCGTCATGGGCGCGCCCAACGCCGACGAGCCCGGCACCATCGTCCCCGTCACCCGCATCCTCTACATCGACCGCATGAACGGCGGCACGCCCTACGACTACGTCTGGATCGCCAACGAAGGCAGCACCGAGTACCGGACCGGCAACACCGTCCTCAGCGCCCAGGCGCCCGCCGACCGCGCGGACTGCACCGGCCAGATTCCGCTCGTCGCCTACTTCGACGGCTATGGCTCTCCCGCCCTCTGGATCGAGGGCGGCGCCAACGGCGTCTCCTACGGCGTCGGCGACGGGACCCATCCCGCCTTTGCCGACACCGACGAGGACGGCATTCCCGACGGCATGGAGGTCAAGGTCTACGCCACCCGGCCGGACCGCGCCGACTCCGACGACGACGGCATCGCCGACTTCGAGGAGCTGCTCTCCGGCACGCTCGCCACCCACTCGCTGAGCCCCCTCGAACTCCGCAGCGTCCGCCTCGGCGGCGCGGGCGAGGTCGGTCTCCTGCGCGTCAAGCCGCATCGGCGCCACTGCCTCGACACCTTCACCGTGGAACTCTGGTACCGCCTGCTCTCCCCCGACCAGAACACCCGCCAGGTGCTGCTGAGCAAGCGCACCGGCGTCAAGAGCCGGGTGAACTACGAGCTGGGCATCGAGCCGGGCGGCTACCCCTACGCCCGCTTCGTCTCCGCCACCGGCACCGAGAAGCTGCTGGTCTCCCCCGTCCAGCTCCAGGGCACCGAGACCTGGCGCCATCTCGCCTTCGCCTACAACCGCGAATCCGGCTACGCCTCCCTCTTCGTGGACGGCGTCCAGCGGGTCCAGAGCCTCACCTGGCTCCTGCCCGAAACCTCCGACGGCGAGCTGATCCTCGGCGCTGCCGTGCTGGAATTCGGCGACATCGTCAATCCCTTCCGCGGCTACCTCGACGAGGTCCGCGTCTGGGACCATGCCCGCACCGGCTCGCAGATCGCCGCCGGCAAGGGCCGGGAACTCTCGGGCCAGGAAGTCGGTTTGGTCAGCTACTTCCGCATGGATGACGGCGAGGCCACCGCCCGCCCGCGCTTCGGCGCCCAGGACTTCGCCAACGCCAGCGACGACGGGGCCGCCGCCCGCGGCCAGGGCGACTACGCCTTCGTCAGCGGCACCGGCTTCACTCCCCCCATCGTCTTCATCGACACCGACGGCGACGGCATGCCCGACTGGTGGGAAATCGCCAACGGTCTCTCCCCGACCAGCGCCGACGGCGACGACGGGGCGGCCGGCGATCCCGACGGCGACGGTCTCTCCAACCTCGGCGAATATCTGGCGGGAACCCATCCGCGCAATCCCGACACCGACGGCGACGGCATGCCCGACGGCTGGGAAGTCGCCAACGGGCTCAACCCGCTCTTCGACGACAGCGGCGAGGACCTCGACAGCGACGGTCTCACCAACATCGAGGAATTCCTCGCGGGCACCAATCCGCTCGATGCCGACACCGACAACGACGGCCTGCCCGACGGCTGGGAGGTCTTCCACGGCCTCGATCCTCTGGACGGCGCCGCCACCAGCGCCAACGGCGCCAACGGCGATCCCGACGGCGACGGCCTCACCAACCTTCAGGAATACTGGGCAGGCACCGACCCGCGCAATCCCGACACCGACGGCGACGGCATGCCCGACGGCTGGGAAGTCGCCAACAACTTCAACCCGCTCGTCGCCGACTCCGCCCTCGATCCCGACGGCGACGGCCTCACCAACCTCCAGGAATACATCCACGGCACCGATCCCTGGAACGCCGACACCGACGGCGACGGCCTGCCCGACGGCTGGGAGGTCTTCTACGGCCTCAATCCGCTCGACGGCACCGGGGCCAACGGCGCCGACGGCGACCCCGACGGCGACGGCTTCACCAACTACGAGGAATACCTCATGGGAACCAATCCCATGCAGCGCGAGAACCTGGACGCCGACGACGACAACGACGGTCTCACCAACGTCCAGGAATGGGCGCTCGGCACCGATCCGCAGCGGCCCGACACCGACGACGACGGCGTGGACGACCTCACCGAGGCCATGGCCGGAACCGCCGGCAACAACAGCCTCCACAAGCCCGGACTCGATCTGGCCGGCTACAGCGACCTCCAGTACAGCGGCAATCTCGTCGCCCGTCTGGATGCCGGCGAGTGGCTCGAAGTGCCCCGGGCCAACGCCGCCGGCACCCAGCGCCTCGCCTTCTCGAGCTGGACGGTCGAGGCCCGCTTCCGCGTCCACTTCGGCAACGACGGCCGCGGCTACACCAACCTCGCCACCCTGAACGCGGGCGACGAGATGTATCTCCTGCGCCGGGCCTTCGGCACCGCCTCCCCCGCCGACGGCCGCCTGACCGGCGTCACCGACGTCAACTACGCCCTCGGCCTCCGCGTCGGCAACGACCCCGCCACCGGCAAGTACCTCTATCCCTTCGTCATGTGGGACAACGGCGCCGACGGCAGGCCCGCGGCGGACAGCACCGCCCAGGTCGTCCGCTACAAGGGCATCACCGGCGGCCGGTGGTTCCACCTGGCCGGCCGCTACGACGGCGAGACCCGGACCCTCTCCCTCTTCCTCGACGGCGTCGAAATCGCCAAGCGCACCGGCGTCTACGGCTACTGCCCGACCGTCAACCTCGCCAAGACCGCCCATGTGCGCGTCGGCGAGGGCTTCAGCGGCGAACTCGACGAAGTCCGCATCTGGGGCGTCGAGCCGAACAAGGTCCGCTACCAGCCCGCCGCCGGACTGGTCAAGTTCCTCAGCGGCATGGTGCGCAGCGACGCCGAGATCGCGCTCAACGCCAGCCAGTCGGTCATTCCCGCCAAGGGGGTCTACGCGGGCGGCATCCGCGACCACTTCACCCTCGTCAACGTGGCCGACACCGCCTACGTGGCCGACACCCGCGTCACCGACAACGCCTGGACCACCGTCAGCGGCACCAGGGGCATGCTCGCCAGCAAGGTCTACTTCGCGGACCTCAACGGCGACGGCCAGTGGAACCCCGGCGAGGACATCTGGCGGGACGTGAACGACGTTCTGGGCACGGCCGGCGTCTACGATGCCACCGACCTCCTCATCGCCGTCGGCGCCGATGGCCAGACGGTTGTGGCCGGCACCGTCGGCACCGCCCTGACCCTCCACTACAACGACGTGGACCGCAACGGCGAACTCACCGCCGGCGACGACGCCTGGATCGACTACGTCAACACCACGAGCTGGTACCAGCCGCGCCATGCGGTCTGGGCCGAGGCCATGGGCCTGGCGCTCTACCTCAAGTTCGACGACGGCGGCGAGCACATCGAGGACTTCGCCTGGCACGCCGACTGGCGCAACTTCTGGAACCACGCGGTCCGCGTCGGCGGCACCGGCACGCCCGGCCTCGACATGGCCGACGTGGTCTACGACGGCAACATGGCCCCCACCCGCCCGAACGTGGTCATCGAGCCCGCCTCCGAAACCTTCGTCGATCTCAACGGCGATGGCCGCTGGGATGCCGGCGAACCCTTCGTCGACGCCAACGGCAACGGTGTCTGGGATGCGGCCGAACCCTTCCGCGACGCCAACGGCAACGGCGTCTACGATCTCGGCGAATTCTTCACCGACCTCAACGGCGACGGCGTCTGGAACGGGGCCGAGGCGTTCACCGACACCAACGGCAACGGCGTCTACGACGCGCCCGAGCCGACCGTCCGGGCCGACGGCACCGCCGACGACGGCATCTTCAATCCGCTGGTGGCCAGCGACGCCCTCCTGGTCAGCAAGCTCGTCCGCGCCTCCTCCGATCCCGAGGGCGGTCCCATCAGCTACCTCTACCAGTGGTTCAACTTCCCGGTCGCCAACGGCACCCTCGGCGCGGCCAGCAACGCCTACTTCACCGACCTCAACGGCAACGGCCTCTGGGACATCGGCGAGGACGTCTGGACCAGCGCCAACAACGACATCTTCGAGGCCGGCGAGGGCCAGTTGTACCATGGCGGCGACGCCTGGACCACCGAACCCGGCACCCGGGGCGTCGGGCCGCTCGCCACAGTGGCGGGCTACTACTGGCAGGATCTGGCCTCCCACAAGGCCGCGGCGCAGGACAACCGCTTCGACGTGGGCTTCGACCGCATGGTCCCCGTCCCCGTCGCCGGCCGCCCCCTCGCCACCACTCCCACCCTCGACCTGGACGGCATCGCCGTCGCCGGTCACACCTTCTTCCTCTTCGTGTCCGCCGTGGACGAGCTGGGCCGGGTTGGCGAGTCGGGCATGGCCTTCGTGACCGTGACCGCCGCCGCCTCGCCGAACCAGCCGACGATGATCGGCTTCACGCCCGACCCGTCCCTGCCGGGCGGCAGCCACCCGGCGGTCGGCGACGACCTCGTCCTGATTCTGGCCAACAACCAGACCACCGCCGGCGGCGGCGCGGCCATGCGCCTCGTGGTCGAGTGGTACCGCAACTGGGAGCTGGTGGTCGAGGACTCCCGGAGCAACGTGGCCGACCGCGCCACCGCCACCTTCACCCTCTCCTCGTCCTACACCGAGCGCGGCGACGTCTGGACCTTCAAAGCCTACGCCGTCGATGCCGCGGGCAACCGCAGCCGGGTCACCCAGGGCGGCCTCGGCGAGGATGTCTGGGCCGACCGCGACAACAACGGCAACTACACCGCCGCGGACCTGATTCTGGCCAAGGGCGGCGACGGCATCTGGAACACCGTGCTCGGCACCGTCGGCACCCCGCTGGTGGCGGTCGGCTCGCCCGACCAGTACCTCTACCGCGACGCCAACGGCAACCAGAAGTGGGACCAGGGCGAGGACATCTGGCGCAGCGCCGACGGCAACACCACCTACGACTCCGCCGACACCCAGGTCAGCGATGGTGGCGACGGCTTCTGGAGCACCGCCATCGGCGCCGTCGGCCGGGTGCTCCTGGCCACCGACCGCATCTTCTACAACGACGCGAACCGGAACTCCCGCTGGACCCGCAAGACTTCCATCGTGGACGCGCGGGTGATCGGCGGCGGCTCCGTCGTCGGCACCAACCTGCCGCCCACCCAGCCCACCGTCAGCGTCGGCCCGGCCATGCCCTACATCGAGGACATGCTCTTCTGCACCGCCAGCGGCACCACCGATCCCGACGGCGATCCCTGGGCCTACTACTACCAGTGGTACGTGACCCTGCCCGACGGCAGCGCGAGCGGCATGGTCGACGGCGCCAACTCGCCGGTTCTCAGCGAAGCCCTGACCCTGGTCGGCCAGCAATGGTTCTGCGAGGTCTACGCCGAGGACGTCTACGGCAACCGCAGCGCCACGGTCCGCAGCGCCACCCTCACCATCCACAATGCTCTCACCTCGGGCACCGGCCCCTACGAGCCCAACAACACCATGGGCACCGCGCGGCGCATCCTGCCTCAGCTCAACCCGACCAACGTCAGCGACATCAACGCCCAGAACCATACGTTCACCGACCGCGATGACCAGGACTGGTTCTGGTTCATCGTCGAGAAGGTTCCCGGCGCCCAGCAGTCGCGCGTCATCTTCGAGACCAGCAACGGCATCACCATGTTCAACGAAACCCACCGGATGTCCGACGACAACGGCACCAACACCCAGCTCTGGCTCTACAACAGCGCGGGGACGCGCCTCCTCTACGTCGACGACTACGGCAACCTGATCGGCGCCGGCGGCACCCGCTTCGCCCGCTTCGACATGCAGCTCGGCCCCGGCATCTACTACGTCTGCGTGCAGAGCGAAATCCAGGTGAATCTCACCCCCGGCGTGAACAACATGTACCGGGCGCACCTGGTCGTCGCCTCGGCGGCGGGGGTCTCCGGACCCACCGCCCCGACCAGCGTGACCCTCGCGCCCACTTCGCCCAGCACCTCCGACAACCTGGTCGCCAGCGCTTCCGGCGCCACCTCCTCGCTGGGGGCCGGAGCCATCACGTACTGGTACGTCTGGTACCGCGACGGCCAGGTGGTCCCCTTCGGCAGCGGCGCCCAGCCCTACGAAGGCAACAACTACCTGCTCGCCAACCGCAAGCCCGCGATCGACGCGGACGGGCTCCCCGCCAACGTCGTCAGCAGCAAGTACACCAAGGAAGGCGAAGTCTGGACGGTTGTGGCCTACGCGACCGACGCGAACGGCGAAAGCGCCCCCGTGGCCAGCAACAGCGTCACCATCGGCAATGCCGAATGGCAGCACACCGTCCGGGTCCTCAAGACCTTCCACGACGGCACGCCCAGCGTGTCCGGCGGCGAGCAGGCCGTCACCATCGGCTGGCTCTTCGGCGCCACCCACGGCTTCGACGAGGGCATCGACAGCATCCTGCCGAATACCGGCAGCGAGCTGCCCGTTCCCGGCGGCGTTCCCGGCGGCACCCTGCTGCCGCCCGCCGGGCGCACCTACTCGATGGGCCTGGAACCCGCCTACGCCATGCTCACCACCGACATGCGGCCCTACGGCGCCATGACCTCCTGGTACATCCGGATCGATCTCGGCGACGATCCGGCCACCTGCCGCCTCGCCTGGGACAGCGTGGTCATGCCCGGGACGAACATCCCGCTGACCATCACCCGCGTCACCCAGGATGCCTACGGCAACTTCCACCCGGTCTACGGAACCACCGTGGACATGACCCACGCGAACGAGATCATCGTTCCCGAGGGCCTCATCAACGAGCTGGTCGAAACCAGTGCCGGCGACTCCTCCAAGCTGTCGGTCATCTACCGCATCAGCATGGGCGAGGGCGATACCAGCTTCACGCTCGACATCCAGCCGGGCTGGAACTTGGTCTCCCTGCCCCTGCAGCCCATCCAGACCGGCGTGGACAGCGTCTTCAGCTACAACGGCCAGGCCGTCTACTCCGGCACCATCTGGGCCTACGACGGCGGCACCTACGTGGCCGCCACCGCGGTCGAGCCCCTCAAGGGCTACTGGGTCTACTGCCCCTTCAGCCAGCCGGTCACCCTGACCGTCTACGGTCTCAAGGTCCAGAGCCCGGTCCCGCTCAAGACGGGCTGGAACCTGATCGGCGTGGCCGCCGCCCTGAACCGCGTGGACACCTACCGCGCCTACGGGGCCGCGGGTCTGAACATGGTGGACCTCGACTCCATCAGCGAGTACAACCCCGCCACCGGCGTCTACACCGTGCCCACCGTCATGGTGCCCGGCAAAGCCTACTGGATCAAGGCGAACCAGCCGGTTGAACTGCCCTCCGCCCCATAGTCTCCCAGCAGCCTGAAACCCGAAGCGGCGGGGCTGTCCCTTG
>LVAZ01000230.1 GCA_001603055.1 Victivallales bacterium Lenti_02 | reverse complement strand
GGGGGTCGAGGCCCTGCCGGTACTCAAGCCCTTCGAGGAAATCCTCGCCCGCCGCTACACCACGACCAAGTGGGTCTACACCTTCGACCTCCGCTTCAGCGAAATCCAGAGCCGCATGCTGGGGCTTTTCCTCGGGGGCGGGGTGGGGCTGGACGAGTATCTGCGCTGGCAGGAGGACAACATCGGCGCCGCCACCGACAACCTGCTCCGCCGTAAGCCGGTGGACCTGGAAAAACTCGAGCGCATCTGGCAGGAGAAGGCACCCATCCGCGCGACCATGACCGATCTGCCGCCCGAGCCGGGGAGGGGGGGACGATGAACTGGCGTCTGCGCTCGACCTTCACCTGCTATCTGGTGGTGCTGCCCTCGCTGGCGCTGCTCTTCACCTTCGTCTACCTGCCCGTGTTCTGGGCCTTCTCGAAATCGCTCTACGAGTTCGAGGTGGGCAGCCCGGCCCGGTTCGTGGGGCTGGACAACTACGCCGAATACCTGCTACGCGATCCCACCTGCTGGCCCTCGCTGCTGAACATGCTGCTGCTCACCCTGTTCGCAGTGGCCATGCGGCTCACCTTCCCCCTGCTGGTGGCGCGGCTGATCTACGCGCTGCCCACGGAGCGGAGCCGCCACTTCTACCGGATTCTGTTTCTGGTTCCCATCGTGGTGCCGGGGGTGGCGGTGCAGCTCATCTGGATGGGGCTGGTCTACGGCGACCGGGGCCTGCTGAACGAAGTGCTGCGGCTGGCGGGGCTGGGCGGCCTGGCCACGGGCTGGCTGAGCGACCCGAACACCGCCCTGGCGGCGGTGGCGATGGTCGGCTTCCCCTTCATCGGCGGCTTCGAAGTCCTGGTCTACTACGCGGGCTTCGCCAACATCCCGACCAGCGTCAACGAGGCGGCCCTCCTCGAAGGCTGCGTGGGGGTGCGCAAGTTCTTCCTGATCGACCTGCCCCTGGTGCTGAGCCAGATCAAGCTGATCGTGATTCTGACCATCATCGGCGGGGTGCAGGCCTTCCAGAACGTCTTCATCCTCACCCGTGGCGGGCCGGGCTTCGCGACCAACGTGCCGGGCATGTGGATGTATCTGAACGCCTTCAGCTTCCAGCGCATGGGCTACGCCTGCGCCATCGGCGTGCTGCTCTTCCTGCTCATCCTGGCGCTTACCCTGCTCAATCTCAAGTACTTCAAATCCGCCGAACAACTCCAGGGGAAGGCGCCATGAGCCTGGCCAGACGCCTCTTCGTCCACGCGGTTCTGCTCGGCTTCGCCGTGCTGACCCTGCTGCCCTTCGTCTTCATGCTGAACAACGTGTTCCGCACCAACAGCGAGTTCTACCACTCCTTCTTCGCGCCGCCCCGCGCCAGCCGCGAGCTGGCGGCCCTGGCCTGGGACGCCCTGCGCGGGCGGACGGGCGAGGTCGAGATCAAGGACGCCGAGGGGACGCCGCGCACGGTCGCGCGCGGCGCGGCCGCCGCCCACTGGTGGGACCAGTCCACCCGGGGCATCCGCCGCGCCTGGACGGTCATCCGCCCCTACATGCTCAACAGCTTCATCGTCTCGCTCAGCACCGCCCTCGGGGTGGCGCTGCTCGGTTCGGGCACGGCCTACATCCTGGCCCGCTACCGCTTCTTCGGCTCGAAGGGGGTCTTCGTCTTCATCATCAGCACCATGATGTTCCCCGGCGTCCTGACCCTGGTGCCGAGCTTCCTGCTGGTGAAGAACATGGGCCTGCTGAACACCTACTGGGCGATGATTCTGCCCTACATCGCCGGCGGGCAGGTCTTCGCCGTCTTCGTCTTCAAGAGCTTCTTCGAGGGGCTGGACGAGGACCTCTTCGAGAGCGCGCGCATCGACGGCGCGGGCCACTTCGCCATCTACTGGCACATCGTGCTGCCGCTCTCGAAGCCGGCCTTCTCGGTGGTGGTCATCATGAATCTGCTCGGCACCTGGAACAACTTCCTGTGGCCCTTCATCACCAACACCGAGGGCAAATGCCATGTGCTGGCCAGCGGCCTCTACAATCTGGCCCGCAGCCCCCACGCCTCGAACTTCAGCACCGTCTACGCTGCCTACGCGGTCTCCAGCATCCCCCTGCTGGTCCTCTTCGTCTACGCCACCAAACCCTTCATCCAGGGCATGTCCTCCGGCGCGCTCAAGGCGTAGCGTGCCGTCCAACCGAATGGAGAAGCCTCCATGATGCGCAATTTGCTGATGCTTGGAACTCTGTTTTCGACCGTGGCGGCGACGGGGGCGGAGCTGGTCCGGGTCGAGCCCCGGCGGCTCGATGCCCCGGTCTTCAACCCCCGCATGGGCCTGTATCTCCAGTATCCCCCGCTCAATCTGCCGGAGGATCACTGGACGCTCGATCTGGCCCGGATCGCCTACCGCCGGGTGGAGTGGGCGGATGTGAATCCCGAGCCGGGCGTCTACGCCTTCGACGAGGTGTTCGGCCCGCAGTTCGAGGAATGGGTGGGGAAGCGCGGGATGCGGGTGGCCTTCCGGGTGATGTGCCAGAACATGCACTCGGCCAAGGAATACGTGACCCCGAAATGGGTCTTCGACGCCGGCGTTCCGGGAGTCGAGCATGTGGCGCTCCGGGGCCAGACCCAGACCGATCCCGTCTTCTGGCATCCCCGCTACCTCGAACTCCAGAGCGAGTTCGTCGCCGCCCTCGGCGCGTATCTGGACGGCAAGCCGGGGCTGGAATACATCGACATCGGCAGCATCGGCGAATGGGGCGAGATGCATCTGGCCCGCTGGACGCCCGAGCAACTGGCCAATACCGGCCACAGCCACACGGCCTACGTCGAGGCCTACCGCAAGATCATCGACGCCCACGCCCGCGCCTTCGTCAAAACCCCCGTCTTCCTCAATGTCGGCGGGCAGAACAACCACACCATCAACGACTACGCCGCCCGGCGCGGCATCCATTTCCGCCAGGACGGCCTGAAATCCGGCGGGGCGAGCTACAACTGCGGCGAATGGCTCTACAAACCCTACGCCCCCCACGGCGTGCTCGGCAACTTCGAGTTCCACTCCGGCTACCGCGAGATGGTGGCCAAGAACTGGGACCTGGCCGCGACTATCGACGCGGTCTTCGCCGCCCCGATCAGCTACCTGAACATGAATCTCGGCACCTTCGGCGAGAATCCGCCCGCCGTCATGCAGGAGCAACTGCGGCGCGCGGCCATGAAGGTGGGCTACCGCCTGCTGCCCGTGGCCGTCGACTACATCCCCGCGCTTTCCGTCTCCCCCGACCGCCGGGGCCGGTTCGTGGTCCGCAGCACCTGGCGCAACGAGGGCCTCGCCGCCCCGGTCGGCAGCTTCGCCGTGCGCTGGACCCTGCGCGGCGCCGACGGCGCGGTGGCCGCCTCCGCGCTCACCTACCCGACCATCCCCACCACCCAGTGGTGGCCGGATAACGATTACCAGGTGGACGAGCTGCTGGCCGTGCCCGCCGGGCTGGCCCCCGGCACCTACCGGCTCGAAGTGGCGATGCTCGATCCCGAGGCCGAACAGACCATCAATCTCGCCATCGAGGGCCGTCAGGCGGACGGTTCCTATACCCTGGCCACGGTCGAGGCGCAGCAGCGGACCGAGTCCGCCGAGACCCGGTTCCATGCCGAGACCTTCGCCGAGGGCGCGGGCGGTTGGAGCGCCTCCGCCGAGGGCGTCCAAGCCGAAGCCATCGCCGATCCCGCCGCGCCGGGCGGGCATTGCCTGCACGTCTCCGGCACCAAGGGCCGGGCCTGGAACTACGCCAGCGGTCGCCTGCCCCGGCCGGTGACCCCCTTCGCCCTCTGCCGCATTACCGCCCGTCTCAAAGTGGACTCCCTCGAACCCGGCAACAAGCCACCCTATCTCAAAATCGGGGTCAACAACGCGGACGGCAAATGGCTCGACAATTTCGGCAGCAACCGCTACGATATCAAGGCGATGGGCACCTGGCAGACCCTCACCATCCTGGCCGACCTGCCCGCCGGAGCCGCCACCGCCGACCTCGCCATCGAAACCGGCGACCTCGACCTCCCCATCACCATCGACCTCCGGCTCGCCGACGTGAAAATGGAAATCCTCGAACAACCCTGAAGGAGCGACCCATGAAAACGGCAGCACCCCTGGCGGCTCTGGCGCTTCTCGCCGGTCTCTGCGGCGCGGCGGAAAACCTGGTCCACAACGGCGACTTCGAACTCGAATCCACCGTCTCGCCGCCCCCCGGCTGGACCATGTGGGGGGCCGAGGCATTCAAAATCCCGGCCAACTACACGCGGGACGAGACCGTGGCCCACGGCGGCCGGGCCTCCTTCCGCATGCACCATCCGGCCGACACGGCGGGCTACATCGTCTCCGCCCCCGAGCACGCCATCCGGCCCCGCCCCGGCCAGCTCTACCGCGTCTCCTTCCACGCCCGCTCCGACCGGACCGGCGCGTCCCAGTTCGGCATCACCGCCTACGAGTCCGTCGCGCCCTTCGTCGATGCCCCCTCGCCGGGGCGCTGGACCCTCGCGGTCGGACCCGAGTGGCAGCGGTTCGAGTTCGAAATCCACGAGGGCTGGGACTTTTTCGCCGACCGGAGCCGCTATCTGCTGCTCACCTTCTACCCCACCCAGAACCGGGCCGAAGCCTGCACCCTCTGGATCGACGACGTGGCGGTGACCGAGGCGCCCAGCCCCCGCCAGGGGCGTTTGGTGGACGAATCGCGCCTCGAATACGCGCCCCTCGCCCATCGGCTGCAACCCGGCGAACGGCTCGATTTCGCGGTGGATGCCAACCGTCGGCTGGGACCGACCACCCGGAACGTGGGCGGCATCTCCTTCCACCGGGTCGTCGGCTGGACCGGCCAGCCCTACAACCGGGCCGGGGAATACACCCTGCCGTCGGCAACCGAGGCCGCCATCCGCGACCTGCGCCTGCCCATGACCCGGTTCTACGCCGTGGGCGACGAACCCTTCAGCCTCGAAGACTCCATCGACCGGGCGGCGGAGGTGTGCCGCCGGGTGGGCATCCCCCTCGACCGCTGCGTCCTCGAATTCGAAACCCAGTCGGCGCGCACCAAGCTCCCCCCGGAGGTCTGGGCGCGGGGCGTGGCCCACGCCCGCCGCCAGGGTTATGCCTTCCGCGACTGGGAAATCTCGAACGAGCCCTATCTCTCCCGTGACGATGCCGCCTTCCCCACCCCCGAGGCCTACATCGCCCACGTCCGCGAAGTCAGCCCGGCCATCCGCGCCGCCGATCCCAGCGGGCGCATCGGCATCGGCATCGACAAGCATAGCCAGAAATGGGGCAACTACGTCCTCCAGCAGACGGCGGGCCACTACGATTTCGTGGCGGCGCACCACTACGCGGCCGTGCGGGACGTCCAGAACAGCACCTTCGAGGCCGTCACCCTCGCCCTGAACTACCAGGCCCTCGACACCTGCCTCCGGGTCAACGCCCTCATCCGCGCCTACAACCCCGGCCGTAATGTGGTCCAGCTCGACACCGAATGGGGCCTGCACTGCGGCGGACCCAACGGCGAACGGGCGGACAACGTGGACCGGAACGCCAACATCTTCGGCACCATCCACCGGGCGGTGCGCCTGATCTACTACGCCCGCGAGGGCATGCTCGAGGGCGCCAGCGCCTGGCAGATGCTGAACCGGGTCGGCGCCCAGGGCTTCGGCATTCTCGCCCCCGAGGTGCCCGAGCAGCGCTTCCTGCTCTACTGGCTCTACTACCACTTCAACCGCCATCTCGGCGAATGGGCGCTGGACACGCCGGGCACCGCCCCCTACTACACCCCGGCGGCGGGCGAATCCGTCTCCATCAAGGCGGGCGAATTCGGCGGGCCGCGCACCCCGGTCCTCGCCACCCTCGGCGCGGACGGCAAGACGCTTTATCTCGTCATCGCCAACGGTTCCTGGGACCAGCCCACGCCCTGCCGGATCGAGCTGCGCGGAATCGCCCCGACCCAGGTCCGGGGCATCCTGCTCACCCATCCAGACCCCGACGGCAAGCCTCTCCTCGAACGCCGCGAGGATGCGGTCTTCCCCTTTCCCGCCACCCTGGAGCGAAACACCATCACCTGCACCATCCCGCCCCGCGCCGTCGTCTTCCTGACCGCGCAGTAGTCCACCGGCGCCGGGCTACATCACCTTGAAGCGGGGCAGGTCCTGGATGTCCACCAGGCCCACGGCATGGTTCTCGTCGTCCACCACGATGATGTCGTCGATCTTGCGGTGTTCGAGAATCCGCACCAGCTCGACGGCCAGGGCGCTCCGGTTCACGGTGATCGGATTGGCGGTCATCACCGTCTGGATTTCGCAGTCCAGCAACTGGGGATTGGCCATGATGTGGCGCCGGAAATCGCCGTCGGTGAAGATGCCCAGCAGGGTGCGGTCGTCGGCGACGACGGCGACCGAGCCGCTGCGGGCCCGGGTCATGACCATGAGCACCTCGCGCACGGGGCAGCCGGGGGCCACCGTCGGGAACGCCTCGTCCTGGCGCATGATGTCCGCCACGCCGAGGCAGATGCTGCGCCCGATCGCGCCGGCGGGATGCAGCTTGGCGTAGTCGTCCAGCTCGAAGCGGCGGCAGTCGAGCAGGACCATGGCCAGCGCGTCGCCCAGGGCGAGCAGCGCCGTGGTCGAGACGGTCGGGGCGAGGTTGAAGGGACAGGCTTCGCGGGGAACCGGCATCGGCACCACCAAATCCGCCCACTTCGCCAGGCGCGAGGCCGGGTCGCCGGTGATCGCCACGATCTTGGCTCCGAGCCGTTTGACGGCGGGAAGGACGGCCAGCAGCTCGTCGGTTTCGCCGCTGTAGCTCAGGGCCAGGAGGATATCCTGCTCCGCCAGAATCCCGAGGTCGCCGTGCATCGCCTCGACCGGGTGCAGGAAGGCGGCGCGGGAGCCTGTGCTCGACAGGGTGGCCGCCAGCTTCTGCCCGATGTGCCCGCTCTTCCCCACCCCCGCGCAGACCAGCTTGCCCCGGTGCTCGAGGGTGGTCAGCGCGAGCCGCACCAGCTCCTCGAATTCAGCCCCCAGCCCGTCCCGGACGGACGCCAGGCCGAGAATCTCGGCATCGAAGACCGCCCGCGCCCGGTCGAGGACGGCGGACGGCTTGCCCGGCCCGGCACAAGCCGAGCTGGAAAAAAAACGGTCGGACATTTGCAAACTCCAAGAAGAACCGTTCTAGTCTGTGCTGAGACTAGCACTGGAATCCCGGCATTCCACATTCGTTTCCATCATTTTGTTCGACCCGGGGAATATACCCTTTTCCCCGGGAGGTGAAAGCGGCCCTTCAACCGGAAAGGCAAGACCATGGCTGACAAGACTGCGTACTGCGTGAAATGCAAAGCGAAGAAGGACATGAAGCAGGCCAAGGAAGTGACCATGAAGAATGGTCGGCCGGCCATGAAGGGTGTCTGCGGGGAGTGCGGCACGGGCATGTATAAGATTCTGCCCAAGAAATAGTTCATAGGTCCGTCGCCAAGGGCTCCGCGGAGCCCGAAAAACGAAAGCTCACTGCCTCGGGAAAACCCTTCCCGCCGCAGTGGGCTTTCTGCTTTGCCCGGCGCGCCGGATCGGTTGCTTCCAGGAGGAGTTGTTCACCGACCATGACTCAGGAACTTGCCTTCGTCGTCGTCACCCCCCACACCATCCGCAAATCGCGCACGGGCGCGGTGGTGGGCCGTCTGCTCAGCCTGGCCTCGTCCGAGCTGGTGGCCGCCCGCCTCTTCGCCACCAGCCGCGAGGTGGCCGAACGCTACGCGGCAACCATCCGGCCCTCCCCCGATCCAGTGGACGATGCGCACCGGAAGCTGATCCGCGAGTACATCCTGCAGAATTTCAGCCCCGATCCGGACGGGCGGCGGCACCGTTCGCTGGTGCTGGTCTTCCGGGGCAAGAGCGCCTACGAGGACATCAAGCGGATCGTCGGCAATGTCCTGGCCAACAGCGACACCGGCGAGACCATCCGCGACACCTACGGCGAGCTGGTCCGCGATGCGGACGGCTCGGTGCGCTATTTCGAGCCCGCCGTGCTGATTCCCGACTCCGCCGCGACGGTGAACGACGACCTCCGGGTCTGGATGGACTACTCGGAAGTGGAGCCCGCGCTCCTCGCCCGCGTGCCCAAATACCGCCATCCCGAGCGGGTGCAGCAGACTCTGGTGATGATCAAGCCGGACAGTTGGCGGACCCGCAGCTCGCGCCCCGGCGCGGTGATCGACATGTTCAGCCGCACGGGCCTGCGCATGATCGGCATGAAGCTCAACCGGATGAGCGTGTCCCAGGCCCTCGAATTCTACGGCCCGGTGGCCACCGCCCTGGAAACGAAGCTGGCCCCGGTGGCCGCCCGCCGCGCCCTCGCCGCCATCGAGGGGGAACTCGGCTTCACCCTGCCCAAGGGAAGCCTCGAAAAGCTCGTCAAGCTGGCCGGTCTGCCCTATGCCCGCCACCAGTTCGAGCAGATCGTCACCTTCATGACCGGCCGCTGCCCCAGCGACTGCACCCCCGGCGAACGGGACCGGGCCGGGCTGGTCAAAAGTCTGGTCATCGTCTACGAGGGCGAGGACGCGGTCGCCAAAATCCGCGACGTGCTCGGCCCCACCGACCCCAGCAAGGCCCCCGGCGGCACCGTGCGCAGCGAGTTCGGTTCGAGCATCATGGTCAATACCGCCCATGCCTCGGACAGCCCCGAGAACGCCGCGCGGGAAATCGAGATTCTCCGCATGCGCGAGAGCATTTTCGCCGACGTGGTCCGCCGGGCCATCGCCGAAATCGGCAACTGAACCCACCCCGGCCGGGAGGCCATCATGCCCGAACCGATCATCCTGCTCGACGGCTACGCCCACGTCTACCGCAGCTTCTTCGCGATCCGCGATCTGAGCGACGAGCGGGGCGAACCGACCAACGCCCTCTACGGCATGCTCCGCCTGCTGCTCAAGATCGACGAGGACATGCCCAGCGGCCTCGGAGTCGTGGCCTTCGACAAGGGCAAATGCGCCCGCCGCCTGGCCATCCGGCCCGAGTACAAGGCCACCCGCAGCCCCATGCCCGACCCCCTGCGCCAGCAGGTTCCCGCCATCCGCGAAGCCATCGCCATGCTCGGCTGGCCCATCCTCGAATGGGAAGGGCACGAGGCCGACGACCTCATCGCCGGCCTCGTCGCCAACCGCGGCCCCCACCCGGTCCGCATCCTCTCCGGCGACAAGGACCTGGCCCAGCTCGTCGCCCCCGGGGTGACTCTCACCATGCCCGGCGGGCAGGGAACCTGGGCCGATTTCGGCCCGGCGGAAGTGGCCGAGAAATACGGCGTCCCGCCGACGGCCATCCGCGACTATCTGGCTCTGGTGGGCGACACCTCGGACAACATCGCGGGCATCCCCGGCGTCGGGGCCAAGACCGCCGCCAAGCTGCTCGCCCAGTTCGGCAGCATCGACGGGATTCTCGCCAATCTGCCCAGCGTCGGCAACCCCCGCGTCCGCCAGGCGCTGGCCGATGCCCCCGACCGCCTCCGCGCCAACCGGGAACTCACCGCGCTGCAAACCGAACTGCCTCCCGAGTGGGACTCGCCCGCCGCCCTCCGCCGCCGCCCCCCCGACTGGCGCGGCCTGCTCGACATGGCCAAGGCCCGGGGCTTCAAATCCCTCGAAGGGGTGCTCCGCAAACGCCTGGACGAGGCCCGCAACCCCACCCTGTTCTGAACGGCCCCGCCGGGGCGAGCGCGCCGGAAGCCATGCCGTCTTTGACCACCGGCCGCTGGCCGTGCCGCCGCGACCCCCGGCTTGGTGCGCCGGGTTTTCCAGGGTAGATTCCGACCTGTCCGTGAACAAATCCGGGAGCCTGCGATGCGATCAGCGACGGCGGCGGTTTTCAGTCTGGTTCTGGGACTTGGGGCGGCGACCTTCGAGGTGGCCGACGACGGGGCGGACGCTGCCGCCATCAATCAGGTTCTGGCCGGGGCGGCGGCGGGCGACACGGTCCTGCTGCCCGAGGGGCGGCTGCTGCTGGAAAGCGTCCTGAAGGTCCCCGGCGGCGTGACCCTGCGCGGGGCGGGACAGGACCGGACGGTGCTGGTCCACGCGGGCGAGAACCCCCACGGCTTCATCGAAATCCGCCAGGCCGAGGGGGTGGAAATCGCCGATCTGGGGATCGACGGCAACAACCGCCCGGAAGCGACCTGGGGCATTTTCGCCGTGAAGTCCGAGCGGATTCTCGTCCAGCGCGTGGCCGTCCGCAACTTCGTGGACACCGGCCGCTTCGGGCCCCACGGCATCCATTTCACCGGCACCTCGCACTCGATCATCCGCGACTGCCTGATCGAGAACATCGCTCCCGAGGACCCCTGGGGCGCGGGCATCCGCGTGGCCGACAAGTGCTCCCACAACCAGATACTCCGCAACCGCATCCACAACACCGGGCGGGGCGGCATCTTCACCAACGGGCAGTCCACCGACGCGGTCATCCGGGAAAACGTGGTCAGCGGCTCCCACGGCATCGCCTTCGCCATCGAGGTCCACAGCGGCAGCGTCCGCACCGTGGTCGAGGACAATGTGGTGGACCACGGGCTGAGCATCGTGAGCCCCAACTGCGCGGTGCGGCGGAACGTGGTCGTGGACCTCGGCGACACCTGGGCGTCCTATGGCATCGAGGGCGGCGGCGGGCCGGACGGGGTGGTGACGGACAACGTGATCGAGTACGGCCAGGGCCAGGGCATCTCCCTCTCCGGCAGCACCCGCCACATGCTCTGGGCCCGCAACCGTTTCTCGAATTGCAGCCAGTGGGGCATGCAGATTCAGGGATCGAGCGAGGAGCAGAGCATCCGCTGCCTCTATTTCTACGACAACACCTTCAACCGGGTCAAGCGCGGCCATCCCTCCGCCCGCTATCCCGGCCACGACGGCCATGCCATCCGCTTCAACAACTTCGCGGAGTACATCGTCTTCGAGCGCAACCGGCTGACCGACAACGCCGGGCTGGCCATCCAGTTGACCTCCGGCCAGGGCGTGAACCATCTCGTCTTCCTCGGGAACACCATCACCGGCAACGCCCTGGGCCCGATCAACCACTACCCCGGCAGTGCCATCGTCTGGCGGGACAATCTGGTCGCCGGCAACGGCACCGACACGGTGCCGGTCCACGGCGGCGAGGAAGGCGAGCCCCCGGTCGCCGCCTTCGACATCCCCGCCGCCGTCCGGGTGGGCGAGCCCGTCGTCTTCCGCCACACCTCGACCCCCGGCTCCGAGCCCATCGACCATGTACTCTGGGATTTCGGCGCGGGAGTCCCGGCCACCGAAGCCGAAGCCACCTTCGTCTACGACCGGGTCGGGGAATACACCGTCGGCCTCGTCGTCTGGGACCAGACGGGGCGGGCCTCGCTGGCCCCGTTCCGGACGCTCCGCGTGCTGCCGTAGAAAAGGCTCCGGGGGCCTATGCCGGGCGGGTCGCGGGACGTATATTGGCGGGGTCGCTTCCCTTTCCACAACGTCCGCGAGGTTCCGGCATGGCGCTGCGTTTCGGCTTGATCGGTCTTGGCA
>LVAZ01000020.1 GCA_001603055.1 Victivallales bacterium Lenti_02 | reverse complement strand
CGCAGCCCGCGCAGCAGCCGGTCAGCACGTTGCGGGTGGTGGCCAGCAGCGCGCTTTCCGTCCGGGAATCGATCTCGCCGTAGGCGTCGAGCGGTCCCAGTTCCGCCAGTCGGCGGGCCACCTCGGCGATTTTGGCGCAGTCGCTTTCGAGCGCGAACGCCACATGCTGGGAATCTTCGCAGAGGACGTTTCCGGAGGTGCGGAAACCGCAGATGCCCGCTTGGATGTTCACTTGGGTCCGCATGCTAGGCTTGCTCCTCTTCCAGCTTGCCGGGGAGGGATTCGACGAAGGCGCGGACCTGGTCGCGCACCCGGCGGTAGCAGTCGAGCTTGGCCTCTTCGCCCTCGACTTCCGCCGCCAGTTTCGGGGGGTCGTCGAAGCCGACATGGACCACCTTGGCCCCGCCGGGGAAGAAGGGGCAGGTTTCATGAGCGTGGCCACAGACGGTGACCACGTAGTCGAAGGTGGTGCCGATGAATTCGGTGGCCAGCTTCGAGCGGTGGCCGGAAATGTCCACCCCGGCCTCGGCCATGACCTTCACGGCGTGGGGGTTCAGGCCGTGGGTCTCGATGCCCGCCGAATGGGCCTCGATGCAGTCTCCCTTGAGGAACCGGGTCCAACCCTCGGCCATCTGGCTGCGGCAGGAATTGCCGGTGCAGAGGAACAGCACGCGCAGGCGCTTGCCCGTGCTGGTCGCGGGTTCCGGCGAGGCGCAGCATTCCGCCGCCAGCCGGGCCAAGTCCCCCCGGGCGGTCTCGTTGTCCGCCAGGCAGTCGCCGAAACAGCCATGCAGGCATTGCTCGAAACGGCTGCTGGGCGGGGCCAGGCGGTAGTGCATCCAGGTGCCTTCGCGGCGGGCCTCGACAAGGCCGCTGTTGCGCAGCACCGCCAGGTGCCGCGACACGCTCGACTGCGGCATGTCCAGCGCCTCCACCAACTGGCACACGCAGGTCTCCCCACGCCGGGCCAGCAGAACCGCCAGACGCAACCGCGTCGGGTCCGCCAGTGCCTTCAACAATGCCGCTTCATGGTCCATTTGATTATCCTTTCATCCGGATTTACGGATATAATAATTCGACTCCGTCCGCCCGCAAGTGGTTCCGGTGAAAAAAGACAAATGTCGGCGATTAGGCGCGGCCGGCGAGGAGGAGGGCGACTTCGGCGACGTGGCGGCCGAGGTTGCGGGCGGTCTCCCTGCCGAATTCGTCCTTCTCGATGCTGTCGTCGGTGTTGAGCAGGGTGGCGCCGGTGTGGGCGCTGGGGCGGCCGTCGCCGACCACGATCATTTCCTGGCACATGAGACCGGCCTGGACGCCCGCGATGGCCAGTTCCTGGCCGCCGTTGCGGACGCCGCCGACGGCGAGGATGCCCGCGACCTTGTTGCGCAGGAGCATGCCGCCCTTGCGGAAGGCCATGCACTGGTCGAGAAAGGCCTTGCACAGACTGCTCATGCCGCAGAAATAGACCGGAGTGCCGACGATGATGCCGCGGACGGCGGGGTCGCTGAGTTTGGGGATCAGCTCGGCGAAGTCGCCCAGGTCGGCGGAGGCCGGGTTGAAGACCGGGATGTTCTTCCCCGCCAGCTCGATGAGTTCGGTCTCGACGCGGCTGCGTCCGAAGGAGCGGACGCCCTCGAGGGCGATGCCCAGCCCGGCGGCGGTGGTCATGCCCGGCCGGGGGCTGCACGAGATCGCCAGAATGCGGACGGGGCCGGACGGGGCCGGTTCCTGCGCCCCGGCCGACAGGGCGGCGCCGGCGGCGGCGGCACCGGCCACGGCCAGAAAGGCACGACGGTTCTGCTGCACATCGCGATTCATGGGGTCACTCCTTTCGGTTTTCCGCACGGACGGGATATGCCCGCCTATTCCGCCTTGGCGGCTTCGAGCCAGCCGTTCACGGTGGCGGCATCGACGGCACCCTGATGGCGGATGAGTTCCGCGCCCCAGGCGTCGAAGACGAGGGAGGTGGGGATGCCGGCGATGCGGTGGCGGAACGCCAGAGCCTGGTGGCTGCGGGCCTCGACGTAGACGATCTCGAAGGCCTCGCCCTTTTCCTGGCGGATGGCCTCGAGCAGGGGCACCATCTTGTCCGGCCCGCAGCAACTGGCGGCGCTGAACACGGCCAGGACGGGTTTGCCCTTGCCGCGCAGACGGTCCACCGGATTGTCGAGCGCCTGGGCCGCATGGGCCTCGATCCACGGCGCCGAGATGTCGATGGGGCGGGTGCGTCCCAGCTCCCGTACGAAGCGGTCGACGCGGTCGGCCTGCTGTTGTTCCGCGACGATGCCCTTGATCTGTCCCTTGACCTGCTCGAAGGGCAGGTTGGCGCAGGCGTCGCGGTTCTGTTCGTAGAAGAGGCGCAGGTCGTCCTCGGCGGGTTCCTTGCCCTCGCCCAGGCGGGCGAGGTAGGGGCCCAGCAGGTCCTGGCCGTCCGCGGTCGTTTCGCCCTTCGCCTTGGCTTCCGCCTGGGCCAGTTCGGTGAGCAACCGCCTGGCCAGCTCCCGTTCGAGCAGGGGGAAGGGGTCGCGCCGCAGGCCTTCCTGGGCGAAGAAGGGGACGCTGGCGAGGGCGCGTTCGAGGTCGTCGCTGGTCACGGTCACCTCGCCGCTACGGACGAGAATCCCCTCGGGCAAGGTGGCGATCCGGGCATGGGTGAGCGCCCCGCCGCCCAGGAAGGGGTGGACTTCGGCGAGGGGTTTGTTCTCGGCCAGCAGAACCAGCGAGAGGGCGAAGACGATTCCGGCGATCCGTTTCATGCTATTCTTCCTTTTCCGTTGCCGCGAAATCATAGCCGAGTTCCCGCCATTTGGCCAGGATGTCCTCCTTGGCCAGGAAACCCACGTGGCGGAACAGCTCCTGGCCGTCCGGGGCGAGGAATATCTGAGTGGGAATCTGCTCGATCCCGTATTTCTTGCCTTCGTCCGGGTTGGCCCACACATCGATGAAGGTGACCTTCATGCGGCCCTCGTATTCCTTGGTCAGCTCTTCGAGAATGGGGGCCATCATCTTGCAGGGGATGCAGGAGTGGGCACCGAGATCGAGCAGATGGGGCATGGCGGCCGTTGCCTCGGGTTTCGCCTCGGGCTGCGTTTCGGCTGGTGCCGCGGGGGCGGGCGGCGCGGGGGTCTCCCTGCCGCCGCAGCCGGCCAGCAGGATCGTCGCGAGGGCCAGCGCCAGCAGGCCGGGCCGGGAGGTTCGGGGGAGGATCGTCATGTGTTCGGACTCCGGATTCAGGGTTTGGGAATAAGCAGCGTCGGGGCCGGCGAATGCCGGGCAACATAATGGCTGACGCTGCCAAGAAAAAGTTCGGCCAGTGCCCCGCGGCCCTGGGTGCCCATGACCACGAGCGAGCAGCTCTTCTCGGCAACCAGACGGACGATCTCGGGACCGGGGCGCCCGAAGGTCAGCTCGGTCTCGATTCGGGCCTCGCCCGTTCCGCGCAGGCTTTCGGCAATGCGCCCGAGGCGTTCGCGGTCGATGCGGTTGAACTCGTCGATGCGGTCGGCGAGATGGGGCTCGATGCGGGCGCTGTCCTGGACATGGGCGAGGGTGATCGTCTTCATGCCCCACTCCGCGAGATGGCGGACGACGGGCAAGGCGTGCTCGGCGTTGTCGGAGAAGTCGGTGGGGAAAAGCAGGTGGTCCAGAAAATCGCAGGTGCCGTTGGCGCAGACCGCCGTCCTGCCGTCCGGGCATTTCAGGCGCACGACCAGCGTCGGCAGACGGGTTGCGTGGAGGATGGCATAGGCCGCGCCGCCGAGCAGAAATTCGCCGGTTAGGTTCGACCCGTGCGAGCCGATCACCAGCAGGTCGCAAGCGTTCGCCTGCGCATAGTCGCAGATGGCGGTTTGGGGCGGGCCGGGCAGCAGCTCGATGGTGGTTTTGATGCCGGCGCTTTCGAGGATGTCCTTCTGCTCGGCCAGCAACTGCTCGTCGAGCTGCTGGAAGGCCGCCAGGCCGGGAGTCGCCGCCGCCACGCCGAGGGCATGCCCGAGAATCGCCTCGCGGATTCCAAGCCGGCGCAGCCCCGAGGCGCAGCGGACCACGTGCCGCGACGCCGCCGAGAAATCCGTCGCAACCAGCATTTTCTTGAACATGTCCAGTCTCCCTGGTTGGTTGTGGGCGAAGCAGGGCTTGCCCGGACCGGATCACCAGGCCATCAGCGACAGCCCGTACACGTGCGTCAGGCTGAGGTAGATGCCCGCGAGGATGAAGAGCACGCCGGTGCCGAGGCGGACCCAGCGCTCGATCTGGGAGAGCTTGTTGAAGGCCTTGCCGACGTGCTGCGAGGCGAAGGCGATGAGGAAGGCGAAAACCAGGACCGGCAGGGCGGTGCCGATGCCGTAGGCCGTTGGCAGCAGCAGGCGGGAGCCGTTCGCCGCCGACAGCGGAATCAGGGCGCCGAAGTAGAGTCCGGCGGAGACCGGGCAGAAGGACAGGGCGAAGAGGAAGCCCAGCAGGCCCGCCCACCAGGCCCCGCCCTTGGCCGCGCGCTCCTGCACCCCCGCGCCCGCCAGATTCAGCGAAACTCCCGAGCCGATCATGCCGAGCAGGACCATGCCCACCACGATGACGAGGGGGCCGAGCAGAAGGTTCAGATAGCGTTGCAGGAAGCGCGAGACCGCGCCGCCGGCCAGCAACCCGGCCAGCACCAGCATGGCCAGCAGCACGTAGGCGACGGTGCGCCCGACCACGTACAGCAGGCCCGAGAGGGCCACCTGCCGGGTCTGCCCCACCTTGCGGCCGATGAAGGAGATGGCCGCGATGTTGGTGGCCAGCGGACAGGGGCTGATCGAGGTGAGAATGCCCAGCCAGAGTGCCGAGCCCAGTGCCAGAAACGATACCATTTGCAAAACTCCTAGGGCAGGTACTGCCGGATGGCCTTGCCGACGTATTCGGCGAAGGCGTCCGGATTCGGATGCAGGGTCCACACGTCGTCGAGGCGCTGGAAACCGGTTTCTTTGCCGTCCTCGATGCGGACCACGACAACGCTGCTGGTGGCGACCTCGTATTTCTTCGCCAAGTCCTCGCGTTCCTGGAAATTGGCTTCGCGCCACTCGATGCGTCCCTCGGCCAGGGCGGCGGCGAAGTCCCGCTCGACCAGTTCCCTGGTCATCCGCTCGATGGCGTTGCAGGTGACGCAGCGGAAGGTGGTGTGCAGGTAGTAGACAATGACCTTGTCGCCCGCCTCGGCGGCGGTCGCCGCCGGAGCGGCGGCGGCCCCTTGGCGAAGACCGGCATCCTTGCCCAGACCGAAGCCAAGGGTGAAGATCGCGAAGGCCAGAAGAAGGCGGGTGATCCAGATTTTCATGATGGATTCGATGTCCCGTTCGGAGGCTTGTTCCCGCCGCTATTTCGGCGCGCACTCGCCGATTTTGCAGGCTTTGGCGATTTGCTGCGGGCTCATCCGCAGCTTGTCGGCCAGGGATTGGTCGATGGTGATCTGCCGTCCCACCGCGTAGGGGGTCTGCCCGACCCAGGCGCGCAGGTTCTCGGCGCTGGTGAAGAAGCCCTGGTGGAAGCATCCCGCCGAGCCGAATTTCCCCTCCGCGTTCGGGCGCAGGCCGAACCAGGCCACCGCTCCGGCGGGCTCGACCGAGACGACGTAGCCGTCCAGCGTCCGGACCACCACCGGCTCGCCGGTCAGGCGGTCGCGCTCGTGGATTTCAAGGTCCTTCCCCGTGCGCGCGGCCACGCCCGACGAGCAATGGGCGCAGCAACCCCAGGAATAGACCCCGTCGATCTTGACGACGGCCCCGTCCTCGGGGTAGAGCGAGCGGTCGCAGAAGCCGCAGCGGCTGGCCAGTTCCTTGTTCTTGAGCAGGGCGTAGGTCAGGATGCTGCCGCCGCTGGCGGCGCGCTCGCGCTCGGCGGCGGGCCGTTCGGCGAAGGCGCGGGTCCAGGGGCGGCCGGTCTGCTCGTCCGCGCCGAAGAGATAGCAGGCGTCGAGGGCGGGGACGGGCTGGCCGGTGGCCCAGTCGGTCACCCGGGCCGAACGCTCGGTGCCCTCGAGGTCCTGCTGGAGACAGGAGAGCATGACGAACAGGTGATGGGGGGCGCAGAGGGCCACGTCGCCCTTGTCGGTGTGGACGGTGACGCGGGTTTTGGGATCGATGTCGCCGTCGCAGAGGAAGCAGACCGTGTCCTTGGGGCGGGTGTCGGGCTGCGCGGGGGCCAGGCGCTCGAAGGGCGGGGCCAGGGCCTTGGCCGCGAATTCGTAGCCGAGTTCGCGCCATTTTTCGAGGAGCCCGTAGCGGGAGATGAAGCCTTCGTGCCGCCACAGCTCCTTGCCGTCGGGGGCGAGGAGAATCTGGGTCGGGATGACGCGGATGCCGTATTTCGTCCCGACGGCCACGTTCGCCTTCTCGCCGACATCGACGAACTCGACGTCCAGCACGCCGCGGAACTCGTCGCGCATGCCGTCGAGCAGCGGGGCCATCAGCTTGCAGGGGACGCAGGTTTTCGAGCCCAGATCGAGGAGCTTGGGCAGCGCCTGCTGGGCGGGCAGGACCGTCCCGCCGAGCAGGACGGCCAGCAGGGCCAAACGACGAATGGTGTCACGCATGGGGTGTCCTCCGCGCGGAAAAGCCGGTCAGGCCAGCAGCTTGGCACCGGCGGCGGCGACCTGGGCCACGGTCTCGTCGGTGCAGGGGGTGTTGCCCTTGGTCATGCCGAGGTCGGCGAGCTGGAGATGGGCGAAATTCTTGAAGCCGGCCTCTTCGAGGCTGTGCTTGGCGCAGGCCAGGGGACAGCCGTCGATCACCAGCAGCTTGCTGGCGGCCTCGGTGGTCTTCATGATGCCGGAAACCCGGCCGCCGATGCCGGCCAGACAGAACATCTTGCCCGCGCCGTCGCGGGTCAGCTTGCGCCCCGCCTGGTCCGCGATGGCCCCCACGTCCGCCGCTCCCGAGCAGGGGAAAATCAGTTTCGGGGCGGCACTGCACGCACAGCATTTCTCGCTCATAACCGTACTCCTTCGGTTGGGCTTGCCGTTATTTCAGACAGGCCTGGATTTGCTCGGGGCTCAGCACCTTGCCAACCGCCTTCACGTCGCCGTCGACGGCCAGGGCGGGGGTCATCATCACCCCGAATTTCATGATTTCGTTGATGTCGGTCACCTTGACGATCTCGGCGTCGAGGCCGAGCGCCTTGACCGCCGCCTCGGCGTTCTCGGCCAGTTTCTTGCACTTCGGGCAACCGGTTCCCAGAATTTGGATCTTCATGCCATGTTCTCCTGTTTGGTCAATCGGGAACGTCTGATGTGGTTATTTGGCAAAAACGCCAAACGTATTGGAGTCCATTATAGATTACAGCCTGCACTTGTCAACGGACAAAAGAGGTTTTCCGGAACCAGACAAACTTTATCATGCGCCCCCCCGCCCCCTCGTCCAGCTTCCGTATGAAATCGTGGTTATTTTGCTTCGGCGTCGGCATCAGTCCGGGCTTCCCGCCGTCCAGCGAGGCGCTTAGCCTGTCTGACGGCATGGCTTGTTCGGCATCTGTTCTCATCATCATGCGGCACCTTTCGGCGAAGGCAGCGCGGTTTGTTCAGAGGTGAAAAACACATAGAGGACGGGCATCAGAACCAGGGCCACCGCAATCTCCATCAGCAGGCCGCCGATGGCGGCGACCGCCATGGGCTTGAGCAGGTCGCCACCTTCACCCAGATTCAGCGCCAGGGGGATGAACCCGGCTATGGTGCTGATGGTTGTCATCACGCGCGGGCGCAACCGGATTTTCGCCGCGCTCAGGGCCGCCTTGATCGGCGCGAGGCCCTGAGCCGTGCGCAGTTCCTCGGCGAAACTGAGCAACAGCACACCGTCGCTGACGGTGGCCGCGATCACGATGAAGACACCGATGGCCACGGTAGCACCCACGGGCAACCCCGCAAAGCCGAGCGCGTAGACCATGCCCGCCAGGCAGAACGGCACCGAGAACAGCATGATCAGCGGCAGCCGGTAGCTCTCGAACTGGATCGCCAGAACCACAAACGCGAAGAACAGGGCAAAGGCAAGGATCAGCCCCATGGCCCGCGTGTTCTCCCGCATCATCTGGGCCTGCCCGCCCATCTCGAACGACACGCCGGGCGGCAGGGGCAGCGCGGCGACACTCTCCTGCGCCCGCCGCGTCGCCTCGCCGACGCTGACGCCTGCGGCGTCGGCGCGGACAATCACCTGCTTGATCTGGTTCTCCCGGGTGATCTCGACCGGACCGACGGCGCGGCGCACCTCGGCCAGGTCGCGCACCCGGATGGGGCGGCCCGCCCGCGACTCGACCACGAGGTTCTCGATGTCCTCCCTCCCCTTGAGGTTCGGCTCGGGAACCATCACGCGGATGTTGTAGTACTCGCCCCCGTCCCGGTATTCGGTGGACACCACGCCGCCCACCAGGCCACGCAGCGTGGACGCCACCCGTCCCACGGGTATCCCGAAGGCCGAGGCGCGGGCGCGGTCCACATGGACCCGGTACTCGGGTTTGGTCATGTCCATGGAGATATTCACGCCGCTCAGCCCCGGCGTCTCGCCGAGCCTGGCGGCGGCCTGCTTGGCGAATTCGTAGATCGCCATGACCTCGGAACCCCGCACCTTCAGTTCGACATCCTGCAGGCCAATCTGGCGGATGCCCTTGAGCTTCATCTGCATCACCGGCAGCTTCGCGCCAGGCACGACGGCATTCCTCACCAAGGGCTTGATCTTCTCGACGAATGCCGCCGTGGAGAGATTGCGCTGCGCCTTGGGGACAAGGTAGATATCCACTTCGCCTTCCTGGGCGATCTCGTACGTCGCCAGCCCCCAGACCCGGCCACCGGCCATGGTGAACACGCTCTGGATTTCCGGCAGCCCCTTCACCTCTTCCTCAACCCGCGCCAGAATGCGGTCAGTCTCGCCGACCGACGTTCCTGCGGGCATCTTGAGCTTCACCATGACCCGGCCGTCGTCCACTTTAGGCAGAAACTCCGAACCGATGCGGGGATACAGGCGCGCCGCGAAGCTCAGCGACGCCAGAAAACCGATCAGAACGAGCCAGCGGAGACGCAGAGCCCATTTCAGGATCGCCCCATAGGCATCAGTCGCGCGATCCACCAGCCTGTCGAACATCTGCGCCAGGCGACCACTCTTGCCGCCGCCGGCACCGGTCATCAGACGGTCGGCCAGGAACGGGGTCAGGGTCGTGGCCACGAGAAGCGACAGGATGACGATTCCGGCGACCACCAGCACCAGCTCTTTGAACAGCAGCGAGGCCATGCCCGGAACGAACAGGAACGGTAGGAAGATGGCCAGGAACGCGACGGTCCCGGCGATCAGGGGCGACCCCACTTCGACCGTCGCGCGGACGGTGGCGTTGCCCAGGCGGCCAGGCGCCAGCGAGGCTTCCTCGTGTTTCAGCCGGGTGATGTTCTCCAGCACGATGATGGAGTTGTCCAGGATCACGCCCAGGGCCACGACCAGGCCACCCAGCGAGAACAGGTTGAGCGAGAAACCGGCCAGGCGCATGAGGAAGAAGTTCGCCAGCAGCGTCACCGGCAGCGCCACGGCCATGACCGCCACCTGCCGCCAGTGGCCCAGAAACAAATACGTGACCAGAATCACGAGAATCGCGGCCAGAACGGCGGAGTCGCGCACGCTCAGGATGGCGCCCATGACATAGTCGCCCTGGTTCTCCACCACGCCGAACTCGATATCGTCGGGAATCTCGGCCCGCAATTCCGCCATCTTCTCCTTGACGGCCACCGCCGTTCGGACCGTGTTGGCCTCGGCCTGCTTCAGGACGTTCACCTTGACGCAGGGACGGCCATTGAAGCGGGTGTTGACCCGCATCTCTTCGTGGGCGTCCTCGACCTGGGCGACGTCCCTCACATGCACCAGCTCGCCGTTCGCGCCCCGGGCCACCACGACATTGCGAATCTCGTCGAGGCTCTCGAACTCCCCCATGGTGCGCGCGATGATCTCGCGGGTCTCGACGGTTACCCGCCCCGCGAAGGTCTGGCGGTTCTCGTCGCGCAGCGCCGCCGCCACCCGGTCGGGCGAGATGCCATAGGCGTTCAGCCGTTGCGGATCGAGGTGCACGCGGATTTCGCGCTTGAGTCCGCCGACCACCTCGGCACCGGCCGTTCCCGACACGGTGCTGATACGGTCCACCAGCCAGTTGTCCGCCCAGTCGCGCAACCAGACCAGACTGCGCGACTCGGACGCCAGGGCCACCTCCATGACCGGCAGTTGCGACGGGTCCGCCTTCATGATCATGGGCGGGTCCATGTCCGGCGGCAGCTCCCGGTTGATCCGTCCCATCACCGCCATCACGTCCGCATAGGCCACGTCGACGTCCACGCCGTACTGGAAATTCACCAGCAGGGTGTACATGCCCTCGATGCTGGAGGAGTCCAGATAGTCCAGGTTGTCCACGGTCGCCATGGCACGTTCGACCGGGTCGGCGATGTTCGTGTCGATCTCTTCCGGCGTGGCTCCACGCCACCAGATGTGGATTTTCACCATTGGATAGGTGATCTCGGGAAAGTAATCCACGTCCAACCGGGTCAGGCCGAACCAACCAAGCACGGCGGCGGTCACCGTGAGCACCGTCACTGCCACGCTGTGCTTCAGGCAAATGTCGGTGATCTTCATCGTGACTGGTTGTCCTTCCCGGCTTCCTCGTGCCCGCCGCCGTCTTTCTTCTGCCCGGCAACCTGGACCGGTGCGCCGTCCTTGAGCGCGTCGTTGCCCTGGACGATCACCGTCTCGCCTTCCTCGATGCCGCTTTCGACCGCCACTTTGCCGCCCGTTTCCAGTGCCGTCTTCACCTTGCGGCGCACGGCCTTGCCATCCTCGACCACAAAAGCCACCGCCTCGCCGTTGGGCAACACCACGAGGGCGCTCTCGGGGACAACCACCACGTCGGCCAGCGTGCGAGCCGCCACCTTCACGCGGGCGAACATGCCCGGCACCATCCCGACTCCCGGCGGCACCGCCGCCTCGACCAGCCGGGTGCGGGTCCCCGGATCGGCCTCGGGGTAGACCCGCAGGATGCGCGACTCGACGCTCCGCCCGGCCAGGGCGTCGAAGGCAAGCGTCAGCGGCGTATCCATATGCACCATCGTGGACTGCGCTTCGGGCAGGCTGAAACGGACCACCAGGGCATCCTTCTCGATCAGGTCCAGTAGCGGGGCCCTGGCGGTCGCCAGATCGCCGGGGCGCACATGGACCCGGGTGATCTGGCTGGCGAAGGGTGCCGTGAGCACGCACTCCGCGAGCGTTGCCTTCGCCCGTTCGACGCGCGCCTCGGCCTCCTTCACCAGAGCCTCCTGCACCGCGACGGCCGTTGCCGTGGGGCCCGCCTGGAGCATCTGGAGTTTCTCCTGCGCCGCCGCGAGCTGCGACGCCTGTCTGATGTGCTCGACTCTGGCCTTGTCCAGCGCCTCGCCGGGAAGCGAACCGCTTTTGACCATCTGCTCGATCCGCCGCAGGTCGCCCGCCGCGAAGTCGGCACTTTCCTGAAACTGCTTCACGGTCTCGTTTGCCTGGGCGATCTCCTCGGGGCGCGCTCCCGCCCTCAGGTCGGCCAGCCGGGCGCGGGCCACTGCCAGCGCCGCTTCCGCCGCCCGGACTTCCTCGCGGTAGACCGGGCGATCGATCTCGATCAGCTTTTCGCCTGCAGGGACTGTGTCGCCTTCACGCCACGGGCAGAAAGACACCGGGCCGTCCAGCATCGCCCGAATCCCCACCGGATTGGCGGCGACCACGTCTCCCGTGGTCTCGAACCACTGCACCAAAGACTCGGCCTTGGCGGGCACTGCCTTCACCAGGGCAGCCGGTTTCTTCACCGGCGCCTGGTCCGCTCCCTCGTCTTGTTTGCGGCAACCGGCCGCCAACAGAGCCGCGGCAAGAATGGCGGAGGCGCGGGGCAGACATATTCTCATAGTGTATTCCCTGTGGCCAGCTTCAGTTGGGCGATGGCGATGTTGTGGTCGGCCAGGGCCCGGTAGTAGTTTGTCTGCGCCTCCAGCAGGGCCGACTGCGCGTCGAGCACATCGGTGATCGAGCCTTTGCCCAAGTCGTGTTTCTCGCGCTCAATGCGGAGGCTTTCCTTGGCCTGCTCGATGGCTTTTTCGGTGGCGGCGATGCGTTCAGCGGCGGCGGCGATGTTCAAGGTCGCCGCCTCGATGTCGAGACGGACCTGAAGCTCGAGTTTCCGCAGCCGTTCCTGGGCGGCGGCGAGTCTGGCGCGCTGTTCCCTCACCCTGGCCTCGGTCAACCCGCCGTCAAAGATGGGGACATCGACGACGATCCCGACTCGGCCCGCGTCCTCGCCCCGGTCCGTCCCCGACGGACTGTCCGCCGACCCGGCCGCCCAACGCCCGCCATAGGCACCCTGGAGGGCCACTGTCGGCCAATGGCCGGCCCGGGCGGCATCCACCGCCTTGGCCTGGGCTTCCAGCGCGGCGCGGGCGGCCTGGCAGTCGGCCCTGCTTGCCAATGCCTGCGCCACGGTCGGTTCCGTGGCGTCGGGAGGTGGCGCGAAGGTCGCCAGCGTGCCGACGGGCTCGCCGTCCCGCCGTCCTGCCGCGACTCCCATCATGTTCGCCAGGACGCGGGTCTGGATGGCCAGCACGTTGCGTTCCCGCGCCAATCGCTGTTGCAGGTCGGCCACCCGGACCTCCATGCGCAACTGATCGACCATCGCGGCCTTCTGGCCGGCGATCAACTCCCGCACCCGGCCGAGATGTTCCCGCAGCGCCTCCTGGGAAAACTCCAGCGATTCGATCACCTGCCGCTGGGAAAGAATCCCATAGAAGACGCTGGTGACGTTGAAGATCAACTCCTCGCGACTGCGCGCGAGGCGGTGTCCCGCCGCCGCTTCGAGCAGTTCCGCCGCCTGAATCTGGTTGGTGATGCGTCCGCCCGTGAACAGCGGCATCGTCACCACCAGATCGCCGCTCAGAATGTCGCGGCCGAAAGTGCCGGGCTCCCCGTTTTCACGGGCGGCCGCCAGGCGCTGCCCATCCTGGTAATGGCTGTAGCCGCCGACGGCGTGGATGCTTGGCAACCGCTGCGCCCGCGTCCAGTCGCGCTGGGCCGTCGAGGCATCGAGTTCATGCGCCCCGGCCGCCAGTTCGGGATTGTTGGCCAGCGCCACGCGAATTGCCTCCGTCAGCGTCAGGGGCCCGGTAGCCCCGGCCCGGCCGACGTCGTCGGCCGGACCTTCCGGGAGGCGCTTCATCTCGGCATAGGGGTCCGTGCCCTTTGGGAGCATACATCCCGAGAGGCACATGGACAGTATGCAGAACCACAATGTGTTGATCCTGAATCGCATGAAAAGGAATCTCTGGCTAGAAGAAGGCACCGAATACCATGCCGCTCAAGGTGGCCATGACAACCACCAGGAGGACAAAGACCACGGTCTTCTTGGTGCCCATGATGCTGCGGATGACGAGCATGTTGGGGAGGCTGAGGGCGGGGCCGGCCAGGAGGAGGGCCAGGGCGGGGCCTTTCCCCATGCCCGCGCCGATCAACCCCTGGAGAATCGGCACCTCGGTGAGGGTGGCGAAGTACATCAGCGCCCCCGCGACCGAGGCGAAGAAATTGGCCCAGAGCGAGTTGCCGCCGACCAGCCGGACCACCCAGCCCGAGGGGATCAGCCCTTCGTGGCCGACCCGGCCCAGGAGCAGTCCGGCCACGAGCACGCCGCCGAGCAGCAGGGGGAGAATCTGCTTGGCGAAGGTCCACGAGGTGCCGAGCCACTCCTCCAGCTCGCCCTCGCAGGAGTTCAGGATCACCGCCAGACCCACGATCCCGGCCCCGAAGGGCAGCAGCACCCACAGGCCGCCGCTCGGCACGGCCAGCGCCAGAATGGCCGGGGGCACGGCCGCTGCCAGAATTTTCCACCAGGGCACGGCGAACCACAGGCCGAGGACGAGGCCGAAGAGCACGGCGAAGCCGCTGGTGATCCGCCATTTGTGCCGCCAGATGCTAGTCCACACGCCCGCCGCCGGAGTCCGACTCGCCACCTCGGCCACGGGAATCGCGAACTCGTCGCCCGCCCGCTCGCCCTCGAGTCCCTTGACCACGAAGGCGGGTTCGTCCAGACCAGCCTCCTCGGGGGAGAGGACGACGGCGGCGCGGAAGCTCGATCCATCCGTCAGTTCAAAATGAAAATCATTCGGCGCCCCCCAGTTCGAGAACACCAGGATGCCGACCATGAGCGCGAAGTAGACGGCGTTCTGCCAGAGGGGCCGGGCCACCTCCGGCTCGGGCATCGCCATCTGGCCGTTCGCCTTGGCCTCCTCCTCCTTGCGGAAGATGAGATGCATGAGCAGGCCGATGACGACGCTGAAGAGAATCGCGCCCACGGCGCGGGCGATGCCCAGCGGCAGGCCCAGAATCCGCGCGGTCAGCACGATGGCCAGCACGTTGATCGCCGGTCCCGAGTAGAGGAACGCGCAGGCCGGCCCCAGCCCGGCACCCATCTTGTAGATGCCCGCGAACAGAGGCAGGACCGTACACGAGCAAACCGCCAGGATCGTCCCCGACACCGAGGCCACGCCGTAGGCCAGCACCTTGTTGGCCTTGGCGCCCAGGTACTTCATGACCGAGGCCTGGCTCACGAACACCCCGATGGCCCCGGCGATGAAGAAGGCGGGGATCAGGCAGAGCAGCACATGCTCGCGGGCGTACCATTTCACCAGATGCAGCGATTCGAGGATGGCCCCCTGGAAACGCTCCGAGCCCATCGGCAGGTAGAAGCAGACCAGAAAGCCCCCCGCCAGAATCGCCAGAGTCTTCCATTCCTTTCGCCAGTTCATGCTTTCGTCTTTCCTATTTGGTCAAATTGCCAACAAACGGCACAAAAAAACGCAGCGTATGCGCCCGGCGTCCTATCCGAGCGCGATTCTCTGCTGTTTGACCGATTGTTCCATGGCTTCCTCGACGCATCCCATGAAGCGCTCGAAGCAGGGCAGGGTGAGGCGGTAGAACACCTTGACCCCATCCTTCTCGTCCGCCACCACGCCCGCGTTTTTCAACAGGGTGAGGTGCTTGGAGACGGTGGACATATCGAGCCCCACCAGCGCCTGCAACTCGCAGACGCAGCGTTCGCCGCGTTCGAGTTCCTCGACCATCAGCAACCGCGCCGGATGGGCGAGGGCCTTGAGCACCTTCACCTTGCTGTTCAATCGCGCGTTGCCGTTCATCGCTGCCATGGCGGACTCCTTGATGCTTGGCAAAATAGCCAAACATCTGGGAAATGCAAGCCGGGGGGAGAAGGAAGTGGACTGAGTGGACGCAGCGGGGGGCGGGGGTTGCCGCGCGGGGGTTGAAGTGTCGGGAAAGCGGGGATGCTCCCCGCATTTCCCTTCATACTTCATACTTTCCCTGCTTGCTCCCGGAGCAGGGTTGCCAGCTTGGTCACGAGCAGGCCGGGGGGACAGGGTTTCTGGACCACTTCGAGGTTCAGGCCCTCGAGGGCGCCCTGTTTGAGGATGTCGGCGCTGTAGCCGCTGGCGAAAAGGGCCGGTATGGAGGGGTCGAGTTCGCGGATGGCGAGATAAGCCTGGCCGCCGTTGAGGCGGGGCATCATGGCGTCGAAGAGCAGGGCGTCCACCTTTCCGGCATGCTGGCGGAACAGGTCCACCGCCTCGGCCCCGTCGCGGGCGGCGAGGACGGTGGCGCCGGATCGGCGCAGGGTGCGGGCGGTGAGATTGAGCACCATCTGCTCGTCCTCGGCCACCAGAATCGTGCGTCCGGCCAGGGGTTGGGCCGCGGAAACGGCGGGGGGGGCGGCGGCGGGGGCCACCGGAGCGGCCAGGGCGGCGGCGGGGAAGAA
>LVAZ01000229.1 GCA_001603055.1 Victivallales bacterium Lenti_02 | reverse complement strand
TTCAACTGCTACTACACCCGTGACCATCGGCTCGGCCCCACCGGCATCCCGGTCGAGATCGCGGACGAGCTGGCCAAGGCCATGGGCTACGGCGCGAAATGGCATGCGCACAAGGGGCATATCATCTACGACCTCGAACTGGGCAAGCTGGTGCTGGGGCGGATGCTCGAGGAGGCCGGGGTGGAGATGCTGCTGGACACCTGGGTGTCCGGCGCGATCCTGGACGGGAACCGGGTGCGGGGATTGGTCGTCGAGAGCAAGTCGGGCCGGGAGGCCTTGCTGGCGGCGGCGGTGGTGGACGCCACCGGCGACGCCGATGTGGCCCATCTGGCCGGGGCCGAGCTGGCCGGGGCCAATCCCAAGGGGGAAATTCACAGTCTCTGTTTCCGGCTGGGCAATGTGGACTGCGACGCCTTCGCGGACTATTTCCGCCGGCATCCCGAGGAGTATCCCGCCTACATGGACGTGGAATGGAACCTCGACGAGGCGCTGGCCCAGTACGAGGACTGCGGCACTCTGCTGTTCCCCCACGGGGGCGGCATGCAGATGCGCGCCTTCCAGCAGGCCAAAGCCGATGGTGCGCTGCCGGAACGGATCGGCTTGCACGACACCACCGACGCCTGCCAGATGCACCTGATGCGCGAACAGGGCATCGCCCATGTGGTCACCGGTTTCGTCCGCTTCGACGGGCTCGACATCGAGCGGATTTCCCGCAGCGTCAACGACGGGCGGCGCATGGCCTTTGTTCTGGCCGACGTGTACCGCCGCTACATTCCCGGCTACGAGCGGGCCTTCGTGGCGGGCGTGGCGGCGAATCTGGGGGTGCGTTTCTCGCGGCGCATCGTGGGCGACGCGCTGCTGACCCAGGAAAGCCGCACGGCGCAGCCGGAGTGGCCCGACGCCGTCGGCCGCTGCGTGCTGTACGACCACCGGGTGATGCATCCCGGCAAGGCGGCCTGGGGCGCGCAGGTGATGTCCGACCGCACCTTCCAGATACCGCGCGGCTGCCTGCTGCCGCAAGGCATCGAGGGGCTCATCATGGGGGCGGGGCGGAGTGCCGCCGTGGACCGCTACTGGATTCTGCGGGTGATGGTGACGACCATGACCGCGGGGCAGGGCGCGGGCGCGGTGGCGGCCATCGCCGCCCGCACCGGGGAAACCCCGCGCCGGGTGGCCATCGGCGAGGTCCAGGAAGCCCTGGCCACCCTCGGGGTCGAACTCTGATCCGGGGGATTTACTTGGCGCGGAGATCGAGGCAGACGAGTTTCTGCTGGTCGCGGATATAGAGCCTGCCGTTGCTGAGGACGGGCGGGGTCCAGACGGTCTTGCCGCCGAGGGGTTTGGCCTCGGCCACCTGCTTGAAGCCCTCGGGGCTGGGCTCGATGATGGCGAGGGTGCCGTTGTTGCCGTTCACGGCATAGATGCGTCCGTCGGCCAGAATCATGCCGCCCCGTTCGAAATTGGGATTGCGCTCGGTGCGCCAGACGATGTTGCCCTCCAGATCGAGGCAGACGAAGCCGTCCCGGCGTTTGTTGCCGTTGCTGTTGGCGTAGAGATGGTCGCCGACCAGGAAGGGCTGGTGGATTTGGGACTCCAGGTTCTGGGTTTTGTAGAGTTCCTCGACCGCGAAGGCGTCGCCCTGTTTGGTCACCCGGATCATGGCCGAACCGGCCCCGTATTCGCCGGTGATGAACACCCGCCCGTCGCCCAGATGCAGGGGGGCGGGGATGGGGATGTGGCAGTGCCAGCCGTTGTAGGACCAGAGATTTTTCCCGGTTTTCGGGTCGTAGCCGCCGACCTGGGTGCCCTCGCGGTTGCCGGTGATGGCCAGCACCTGCTCGACGCCGTGGATGGTGGCGAGAATCGGGGAGTTGTAGGTCATCATGTCGCCGCCGACCACCTTGTCGTCGATCTTGGTTTCCCAGACCGTCTTGCCGGTGTCCGCCGCCAGGGCGACCACGGCCGCCTTGCGGCCCATGGGGGTGCAGATGACCAAGTCCTCCCAGGCCAGCGGGGACTGGCCCACCGCCCAGCCGGGGCTTTTGGACTGGAAGTCCGCCAGCAGGTTGCGCCGCCAGAGCAGGGTGCCGTCCGCCGCCGCGAGCGCGTAGAGTTCGCCGGCCGGGCCGATGACGAACACCCGTCCGTCCTTGACCGAGGGGGAGGTGCGGCTGCCGGGATAGCCGTAGTCGCGGGTGCCGCTTTCCACCTCGGTGGTCCAGATCGGTTCGCCGGTGAGAGCGTTGAGACAGAGGATGACGTCCTGCTGCGGGCCGGTCGCCCCTTCGCCCCGGGGCTGGATGCGGCGGACCGCGTAGAGCCGGTCGCCGACCACGGCGGGCGAGGCGAAACCGGGCCCCAGCTCGAATTCCCACAGTTTCGGTGGCCCCTCGGCTGGCCAGGAGGCGGCCAGTCCCGTCTCGCTGCTGGTGTTGTCGTGGTTCGGCCCCAGGTAATGGGGCCAGTCCGCTGCGGAAACGGCAACAGCAAACAGCAGAACGAGAACCGGGATGGCATGCTTCATGGGTTCGATTCCTGGCCGGGGTTGGGAAACAGGTTGTGGAAGAAACGAAATAGACCCGGCATTATTGTCCCGGTTGCCGGTTCCGGAAAAAAACGCGGTATCCTCTTCGCGCTTGGCAGGCTTGCGGATGCCGCCAATCTTGGTATCTTTCCACTCCATTTGTTATTTCTGGCCCCCACCGACTTGGAACGTGCCCACATGACCATCCGCTCCGTTGTTCTCGGCCTGCTCGGGGCCTTTGCCATCTGCGCGTTGAGCTATTTGAACGACCAGATTCTCCGGCAGACCTATCTGGTCGGGAACAACATGCCGGTGGCGGTCTACGGCGCGCTGATTCTGATGGTGGTGCTGGTGAATCCGCTGCTGCGCCGGTTCTCCTTCTCGGCCAAGGAACTGGCGGTGATTCTGACCCTCACCCTGGCCGCCTGCTGCATTCCCGGCTCGGGATTGATGCGCACCTTCACCACCTCGCTGATGCTGCCGCATCACTACAACCGCCTGGAGCCGGGCTGGCGCGACAACCAGGTTCTCGAACTCACCCCGGGCGAGATGCTGGCGACGGTGAACGAGGAGAATATGGACAAGGCGCTGGACGGCTTCGTCCAGGGGCTGGGGACCACGGATCACCGCATTGGCCTGAAGGACATTCCCTGGGATGCCTGGTGGCGCACGCTGGCCTTTTGGATTCCCATTATCCTCTGTCTCTGGGGGGGGCTGATGGCCCTGTCGGTGGTGGTACACCGACAATGGAGCAACCATGAGCATCTGCCCTATCCCGTGGCGAGTTTCGCGGAGTCGCTGATGCCGGAACCCGGCGAGCGCCGGGCCGCGATCTTCCGCAACCGCCTGTTCTGGATCGGGGCGCTGTCGGTCCTTTTCATCCATCTCAACAACTTCGCCTGCCAGTGGTTTCCCGACCAGATGATCCCGATTCCGGTGCGTTTCGACCTGACGCCCCTGCACCAGTTGCTCCCCGCGCTGCGCCGGGGGGGCGGGGTGCGGCTGCTGGCTCCGACGCTGTATTTCAGCGTGATCGGGCTGAGCTATTTTCTGGCCAGCGACGTGGCCCTCTCCTGCGGCATCGGCCCCTTCCTCTGGGCTCTGGTCACGGGCATGTTCGCGACCTACGGAATCACCCTGCAGGGCGGGCTCGAAGGCACTGGCTACACCTCGGTGCGCGTGCAGGCCTTCCTGAATTTCGGCGCGAACCTCGGCATGTTCGTGGCCCTGGTCTATCTGGGGCGGCGCTACTACTGGACGGTCCTGCAACGGGCCTTCGGCATGCGCACCGGGGACACGGTGTCGCCCCATGAAGTCTGGGCCATGCGCATCTTCCTGGCCCTTTCGGCGGGGTTCGTGGGGCTGCTGGTCTCGGCGGGGCTGGACTGGCCGCTGGCGCTGCTGTACACGGCGATCATCGTCATGTTCTTCGTGATGATGAGCCGGATCATGGCCGAGACGGGGATGTTCTACATCCAGCCCTACTATTTCCCCTGCGGGGTGATCTGGGGGCTGTTCGGCGCGGGGGCGCTGGGCCTCGAACAACTGATGATCCTGCTCACCGTGAGCATGATTCTGGTGGTGGACCCGCGCGAGTCGCTGATGCCCTTCATGAGCACCTCGCTCCGCCTGCTCGAACGCAAGCAGGTGGGCATCGGGCGCACGGTCTCCTGGAGCGCGGTGGCTTTGGTGGTTGGACTGGCCGTGGCCGTGCCGCTGACCCTCTATTTCCAGTACGACCGGGGCGTGAGCTGGGGCGATAGCTGGGCGAGCAAGTCCACCCCCCGCATGCAGTTCGACAACATCCGCATGGCCAAGGAGAAACTCGAGGTGCAGGGGCGGCTCGACACGGCAGGCGGCACGACCGGCCTGAAGCGCTTCGCGGAAATGCGTCCCAACGGCCCCTGCATGATCGCGCTGGTGGCTGGCGTGGCGCTGGTGATGGTCTTCGTGGCGGCGCGGATTCGCTTCCCCTGGTGGCCCCTGCATCCGGTGATGTTCCTCACCTGGGCCACCGAACCGCAGTGGCGCCTGTGCGGTGCCTTCCTGGTCGGTTGGCTGATCAAATACCTCACCACCAAATACGGCGGCGCGCGGGTGTACCAGCGCCTCAAGCCGCTGATGCTTGGTCTGATTGCCGGGGAGATCATGGGGGCGCTGGTCCCCAGCATCATCGGCGCGATCTACTTTGCCTGCACCGGGGTGCCCCCGAAACAGTTCTGGGTGCTGCCGGGCTGAACGGAAGGGAGAGGACCATGCTGGCTGGAGCGTTGAGAACCCTGTTCGCCTATTGTTACCGGATCGACACGACGGTGACCCGCTGGCTGCACGACCGGCGCGGATCGGTGCTCTACGAGGTGCGCGGGGACTGCCGCCGCTGCGGTGGTTGCTGCGACACGCCCATGCTCGCCGTGTCCCGCCTGATCTACCACTCCAACCGGATTCGCCGGGCCTTTCTCTGGTGGCAGGAGAAAGTGAACGGGTTCGTCTTCCTCCGCGAGGAGCACGAGGGCCATGTCTTCGTCTTCCGCTGTAGTCACTTCGACCCGGCCACCAGGCTCTGCGCCTGCTACCGGACCCGCCCCGGGGTCTGCCGGGACTATCCCCACAATCTGCTCGACAGTCCCAGTCCCGAATTTCTCGAAACCTGCGGCTACTATCCCCACTACCGCAACGCCGCCGCCTTCAAGGAAGCCCTGGACGACAGCGGTCTCGACCCGGCAAAGCGGGCCGAGGTCGAGCGCAAGCTCCACTTGCGCGACTGACGCGCTACGGTCTCCCGGCCGCTTGGCGGCGCTGTTTCCAATAGGCGGCCTGGAGGTAGAAGATGCCGTTGCTGGAGACGCGCCGGTAGTCGAGGCGGGTGATGGCGCGGGCGAGCAGGGCTTGCTGCTCCTCGGGAAACGGGGGGGCAGGGGCCATGAGCTGGGTGAGGGCGGCTTCGCCGCTTTCCCGGATGCAGTACCAGACCTTGCGGTAGCTGCCTTCCCATTTCAGCCCCTCCCCGGTGCGCCAGTCGGTGCAGAGCGCGGCGAGGTCCAACTGGTCCGCCCGCTGGCCGGCGACGGTGGCGCGGTTGGCGCAGCGCCGGGCGACCTCCGCCATGATCCCGTGCATTTCCCGCTTGAGTTCGGGATCGGGCTCCAGGTCGGCCAGAAGTTCGAGCGAGGCCTGCATCTGGAGCCAGGCGTAGGTGGGCTGGCCCTGGTCGAGGGTGTGAGACTGGCGCACGGCTTCCGCCACGTACTTCCGGTAGAGGTCGTGGTATTCCTGCCTGCCCGTGGCCTGCCACGCCGCCGCGTAGATCATGGGCAGACGCGCGGCCTCGTGGCCCATGACGTTCCACATGCGGCTGATGCCGCGGGTGTCGCGGGAACCGTCCGCCCGGAGGGAGTCGTAGTCGTTCTCGGGGACGACATTGCGGGTCATGCGGTCGGCGATGCCGCCCAGGATGGCGGCGATCTGCGGTTTCGTCGCTTCGTCGCAGAGCGGGCTGTGCAGGTAGAGCCAGAGGCCGTGGACCGCATGGGTATACTGGTCCCGCGAACTGTTCGGATAGTAGCCCTTGCCGTCCTCGGGGCAGATTCCCCGGGCCAGGAAGCCGGGGGCATCGGGGATGGTGGCGCAGAGCTGGATGCCCCGGAAAACATCCAGGGCCCGTTCCCGCAGGCTTTCCTCGCCGGTGACTGCATGACGGTCCACGATCAGGGAGAGGATGGCCCCGGCGGAGATCATGCAGTCCTCCAGGCCGGTGCCGTAGCCGCATTCGTTGGGGTACTGGCGCCGGGCCTCGTCCGCCGTGGGCAGATGCGCCAGCTCCCGGCCGGGCTCGTAGCTGGTGAGGTAATCGTAGAACAGATGGGTGCGCGGCAGATAGAACCGCTGCCACATGGTGTCCCACGCCTGCTGGATGCTCGTCTCGACCGTGGATGCGCTCATCGTGCCGTCCGGTTTCGTCCTGGGGTCCGCCGTCGCGGCGGCCAGGCAGAAAAGCCCGGCCGCCGCCACGCAGGAATGGATACGGGGAAGGAGTCCGGTCACTTCCAGACCTTCTCGGGGGTGTAGGGATCGATGGCGAGGCTGACGGACTTGTCCTTCACCTCGTCCGCCGTCACTTCGCGCCCGAGCTTGCTGGAGAGGAAGATGCCTTCGCTGATCAGCATGGTGTTCAACGCGATTTCGGCGCAGGGCATGAGGTCCACACGGCCGCGGAGGGCGGCGACCCAGTGGGCCTGGGCGCTGTCGTAGGCGTCGGTGTCGGGGAAACAGGCGTGCCAGCGGGTGTCGGAGGCTTGCAGGTCGAAGGTGCTGGTCATGGGCATGTCGCCGAGACTGGAGAAGTAGCTGAAGGGACTCAGCTTCACGCCGCCTTTGGAGCCGCAGACCTTGGGCGACTCGCTGCCGTCGTGATGCATGGCCCAGCTCTCCTCGATGTCCATCGAGATGCCGCCCGCCAGACGCACCCAGCCGAGCCCCATTTCCTCGACGCTGAAATTCGAGAAGCGGCGGCGGTCCTCGTACATCTCCAGTTCCTGGTGCGTGGCCCCGGTGATGGTCTTCACCTCGGGATTGCCGAGCAGGTAGAGGATGTTCGAGATGTGATAGATGCCCATGTCGTAGAGCGCGCCGCCCGCGCAGATGCTCTTGTCCACGAAGTTGGCCGTGCCATAGCCGTCCACGAAGGGCCGTCCCCGCCGCCGGAACCCGTAGGAACGGGCGTAGTAGAGCTTGCCCAGATGCCCCTCGTCGATCAGCCGTTTCGCGGCCTTGGTCTCGATGCTGAACAGGGTGCCGATCTGGATATCCAGCCGCCGCCCGAGCGCGCGGGCGGTTTCGAGCATGACCGCCGCGTCGCGGTAGGTTCCCGCCATCGGCTTCTCGCAGTACACGTCCTTGCCCGCCTTGAGGGCGGCGACGGTCAGCGGATTGTGCTTGTTGTTGTGGACGCAGACGTCCACCGCGTCGATGTCCTCGCGGGCGAGCAGGTCCTTGAAGTCGGCATAGCCGTCGGGAACGCCGAAGTTCTTCTTGGCCGCCTCGATCTTCTCGGGGAAGAGGTCGGCCACCGCCACCACCTGTGCCGCCGGGATTTTGGCGTAGTTCTGCAAGTGGTGGGTGCCGATCTGCCCGACGCCGATGATGCCGATCCGAATCTTGTCGCGCATGGGAGGCCTCCTTGGATGGGAAAGGGTGGGGAAATGTAGAATGCAAAAGTCAGAATGCAGGATGGCGGCGGGAAAAATGCCCAAGGCAGAATGCAGAATGCAGAAGGTAGAATGCAGAATGGCGGCGGTGGTGGACAGGGTGTGGAAGTCCGGAAATCACCGGGAAAATGCAAGGAAACACCTTCGTCACCGTCCTGCCAGCCAAGGGGCTGAAGAAGCGGCGGTCCGCGCCGCGCGCCGGAAGCGCCCCGGCCAACTGGACAGGAGCGAAACGGGATCGCGTTTGATTCGCAGCGGTTCCTGGACAGAACAAGACTCCCGCCTTGGACTGGCGGTCAAGGAGCGATATGTCGCCCTCTGGCGAGGGCTCCGTTTCTATTTTCCGCTTTTCCCAGGGCTTCCGTCGCTGGGCTACGATTATCGCCCACCGGGGGGGGCTCGAATACCAAGACCAACTTCTACCAAACTTGTGGCCGGTTTCATGGCGGTCCGGCGAGTTCCGGTTCTTCCTCTATTCCATTCGCCGGAGCTTGAGCGCGGCGCTGACGATTTGTTCGGGGGTGGGGATGGTGATGGTGCCGCCCTGGACCGTTGCGCGGACGGGGGCGAGGGTTTTGCCGGTCGTGGTGTCCACCCATTCGCCCTGCCAGGTGCCGGAGGGGATGCCGGCGAGGGTGAGCTGACCGGCGGGCTGGGGGGAGGGGGACCGGCCCTGGCGCTGGCAGAGCCAGATGAATTCGGGCTGGCGGAGCCAGAGCAGGACGTGGTCCGTGCAGGCGAGGCCGAAGACATCGAGGTCGGGGCCGGTGCGGGGCCGGTAGTTGGTCAGTTCGTAGGCGGTCCAGATGGTGCCGGTGCCCGCATTGCGTACTCGGATCGTGTGCTTACCGGCGGGGACGGGGATTTCCCATGCCTGCCAGTAGCGCCAGTGGACGGTGCCTTCGGGACGGGGCAGGGGCTGGGTGAGGACGACGGTGCCGTCGAGCGCGATTTCGAGTTCCGGCGTACCGCTGGAGCTGATTTCGGGGACATGGACGCGGAAGACGCCCGCCTGCGGCCAGTCGGTGGCGAAGGTCTGGGCCTGGTTGGCGGCGAGGGTGGCGCGCAGGCTGGCCTGGGGCTCGACGCCGTCCGGGGTGATGGTGTAGACTTCGGCGGGGTCTTTCGGTTCGAGGGTGTAGGCGTAGTTGCGGGGCCAGCCCTCGACGAACACCGGTCCCAGGCTGGGCGCGGGTTGGCCGTCGGCCCCGACGAACCGGGCCACCTGCACCTGTTGCCAGTCCCGCAGGCAGAAGGGCACGTCTTTGAGCAGGCGGGAGAGGGGTTGCCAGTAGTGGTAGAAGTCGCCGGTGTCGATCCAGTTGTTCCAGCCCCAGGGAAGTCCGGCTCCGGCGGCACCGCCCATGACCGCGCCCCAGAGGCCGTTGTGGACGATGATGCCGGTGGGGTCCTCGTCCATCCAGCCGCCGTAGTGGCCGACGCCGTATTCGGTGAGGAGGAAGGGCTTGGGGTATTCCGCAGTGAGGCGCCGGGCTCCCCACCAGGCGGTGTAGCCCATGTCGCGGCGGCAGTAGGAGTTGCTGGAGATCACCTCGATGCCGGGGAGGCTGTCGATTTCGGGATAGCCGTCGTAGTTGCCGTGGTTGGTGTGGACGACATGGCGGTAGGGGTCGGTTGCGCGCAGATAGTCGGCCATTTCCCGGTGCCAGACGGTGACGGGCTCGACGGCGAACTGGTTGCAGGCGCTGACCTCGTTCCAGAACTGCCAGGAGAAGAGGGCGGTGCTGTAGCCCCAGCGGGCCACCAGATAACGCAGGCGCTGCTGGAAGAGGCGTTTGGCCTCGGGGGAGGTGAAGAAGTCGGCGGGGGTGGCGGCGGGACCGCCGTTGGCCTGGTTGTAGGGGAAGCGTTCCCAGGTCTGGTCGCGGCGCAGGTTCTGCTGGGTCTCGATGCAGGCCATGACCCGGATGTCGAGGCGTTCGGCGGTTTCGATCATGCGGTCCAGCCGCCAGGCGTCGGGCTGATGGATGCGGCCGAGTCCCTGGTCCTTGCCCATGCCGACGGCGCTTTCGAGGTTGATGCCGCTCCAGCAAATCCACCAGCGGACGAAATTGCCGCCGACGGCGGCGAGTTTTTCGTGGAGCGTGATGTGGTTGGCGAGGTCGGCTCCGGTGGTGGCGATGTTTTCGCCGAGGGCGAAGAAGGGGGTGCCGTCGTCGAACTGGAGATAGCGGGGATTGCGGCGGGAGACGCGGAGGAAGCCGCGCGGGTCGCGGGCGGGGAGGGCGGTGAAGGCGAGTTCGGGGCTGCGGATTTCGCGGCCCGCGTTGCGCAGGACCAGTTGGACCCGGTGGGGACCGGGTTGGCTGGCGGCGAAACGGACCAGCCAGCGGGGTTCGCCCTGCCGTTCGAGTTCGGCGGTGTTGCCGCGGATGGTGGCGTAGTCCTGCATGAAGAAGCCGGGGACGACGAGGCGGCTGCCGTCCGGGGCGGTGACGTGGGCGTCGAGGGCGACTTCCTCGGGCGCGAAGGGGTTTTGCCAGGTGCCCTGGATGTCGGCCTCGATTTCGAGTTTCTCGAAGCAGGGGAGTTCCGCCTTGGCAAGGCGGGCATTCGCCAGGGCGGGGGGACGGTTGTCGGCGAGGGGGACGGTGGGGAACACGACCGGGGTGTGGTCGTTGGGGGTGAAGGTCATGGCG
>LVAZ01000228.1 GCA_001603055.1 Victivallales bacterium Lenti_02 | reverse complement strand
GGAGGGCGAGCCCGGAGAGCACGGGCGGGAGGGGGCTGCCGGGCTCGGGGGTGAAAACTACTTCGAGCCATTCGTCGACGGTGACGTTCGGGCTGGCATGGACGAGGGTGGCGCGGGGTCCGGGGCGGGCGGCGAGATCGAGGGCTTCGGCAACGGTCCGGCCCTGGACCGAGACCGTGAAGCGGCGCTGCCCGGGCCGGGCGTCCGCGCGGGGTTCGGCGAAGACCAGGCGCACGTCGCAGACCAGAGGCGGTGGCGGGGGAAGCGTGCGCCGATAGGTGATTTCGAGGACCGGGGCGGCCTCGGCCTTGCCGTTCGCGCTCCAGGCGCAGCGGTCCCCCGTGCCGTCGATGAGCAGGACCAAGGCGTTGTTTCCGGCCTGCCAGCCGGGGAGGGCGAACCAGGCGGCGAGGAGGGGGCCGAGATCGGGACTGGTCTGGTCCTTGCCGCTGGCGTTGGCGGCGGGCCAGGGGGGCACGGTCCACTCGACCGCGCCGTCGAGAACGGGCCGCCGGGCCAGGCCGGAGGCCAGGGGTGCGGCGGCGCTGGCGTTCTCGATTCGGAGGCGCAGTTTGGTTTCCTCCTGGCTCGCGCTTTTCACCGTGAAGCGGAGGCGGGCGGCGAGAATCCGGTCGCCCGGTTCGAGCGGGAGGTTGGGGAAGCGGAGGGCGATGAGCTGGTCGTTCTGGCCGTCGCGGGTGAGTTCGAGATCGCTGCTGGCGAGATTGGCCCGGCCGTTGACCTCCTCGGCATCGTCCGCGCCGTCGGCGACGCGGATGGCGAGGGTACGGAGGGGATCGAGGTTGCGGAGACGGACGCGGAGGGACTGGATGCCCTCCTCGCCGGAGGCCCCGACCCAGGGCAGCGGCCCCTGGCAGCGGGACGAGTGCAGGTGGTAGGAACCGTGCCCCTCGCCGGGAAGGTGCTGCAACTCGACGGGGAGGGTCGGCGAGGGGCCGCCCACCACGGGATAGTCGAACCAGAGCAGGCCGTCCTCGTCGCGGCGGTCGCCGGGCGCGCCCAGGTTCAGGCCCAGCTCGCGGACTTCGTCGGTCTCGGGATCGAAGGCGATGGCGTTGGCGGTCCAGGATTCGAGGTCGGGCATGGGGACGAGGGCGAGGGAGGCCTGGTTCTGGTAGGAGCAGGTGCAGGTGCGGGTGTAGTCGGGCGCGTTGAGGACGCCGTCGGCGGCGATGAGATTGGTCGTGCAGCCGGATTTGAAGCCGCCGAAATTGCCGGTTCCCGCCAGGGTTTCGAGGTCGAGGAATCCGGCCGCGCCGGAGCGGAAGGCGAGGAAGTGTTCGGCGGCGACTTCCGAGTTGCAGCCGTAGCGCCGGAAGTAGGTCCAGGTTTCGGGGACGCCGGTGATGGGGTGGGGCCGCTGGAAGGGTTCGCCGGTGAGCAGATGGAGCGCCCGTCCCTGGCCGACGGTGGTGGGGAGGATGATGCGGTCGCCGTGGAGCATGACCGGCCCGCCGTGGGGAATCTGGCGGTCCCAGAGCACCTCGCCGGTGGCGGCGCGGAGGACGACCATGCGGTCGCGCGGTTCGCCGCTGAGCATGTCCCGCGAGGTCCGTCCGCACTGGACGAGCAGGGCATGCTCGCGGGAGTAGGACAGCCAGGTGCCGAAGACCAGTTCCCCGCTCTGCCAGCGGACCTCGCCGGTGGCCAGATCAAGGGCCAGCAGGAGGCCGGCGGGCGGGGTTTCCCCGCGCCGTTCCATCTGCTGGGCCAGGACGGGGGGCATGATGTCGAGACAGAAGAGGGTGTCGTCGCTGGCGCAGACCGCGTTGTGGCGGAAGCCGAGCCGGGCCTGGCGCTGCCATTTCACCTCGCCGGTCCGCCGGTCCAGCACCACCAGTCGGCGGCTCGAGGTGCGGTCCTGGCTCGCGAAGGGGGACGGCGGCTTGGGCGTCTCCCCCTCTTTCGGCGGTTCGGGGGGCGGGTCGAAGGCGGCGAACTCGGCCCCGCCGACCAGCCAGGGGCCGACGACCCCGAGGTAGGCCCATCTCGGGGCCGGTCCGCCGGGTTCGTCGGGGGGCAGGCGGAAGGTGGCGATGGTTTCGCCGGTGGCGGGATCGAGCGCCAGGCAATCGTCGACGCGGCTGAGATAGATGGTGTCGGGAGCCGCGACCATGTTGGTGCCGCGGGCGTTGGCGCCGGGGATGTGGATTTGGTTGTAGGTGGTGTCGGCGGGATCGGGATTGTAGGTTTTGTCGTAGTAGACGCCGAAGGTGCCCAGGTCGTCGAATTCCCGCCGCCAGAGCACCATGCCGGTGTAGACGTCGCGGGCGCTGAGCAGGTTCACTCCTTGCAGGAAGAGGCGGCCGCCGACGACCAGTTGGGTGGGGCCGTGGGCGTGGCGGGGCAGCACGTCGTCGTGGGTATTGCCGCCGAACCAGAGCAGACCGAGGGGCAGGCGGACCCGGCGGTCGTCGGATTTGGCGGTTTTTCCCATGTCGCCGTTGAGGTG
>LVAZ01000227.1:7514-7852 GCA_001603055.1 Victivallales bacterium Lenti_02 | reverse complement strand
AACGTCCACCTGACCACGGCCGACGCCGCCGTCCGCCAGCGCACCCAGCAATATTTCCTCGATCTCATCCGGCTCTGCGCCGACCTCGGCGGCGACCGCATGGTGATCGGCTCGCCGAAACAGCGCAACATCGAAGCGGGCAGCACCTTCGAGCAGGCCTGGGAACGCGCCAAGGAGCTGTTCCTCGGGCTGCTCCCCCTGGCCGAGGAAACCGGCGTCGCCCTCTGCCTCGAACCCCTCGCCCGCACCGAGACCGACTTCGTCTACACCGTCGCCCAGGGCGTGCGCATGGTGGACGAGATCGCCCACCCCAACTTCCGCGTCCACATCGACGTCAA
>LVAZ01000227.1:0-7503 GCA_001603055.1 Victivallales bacterium Lenti_02 | reverse complement strand
CTTCGACTTCCAGTACGACCCCCGCCACATCGCCCAGAGCAGCCTCGACTTCCTCCGCCGGGCCTTCGCCTGACCGACCCTCCCGGCAGGATTCTCGCGCCGGAATGAAATATTCCATGCTTTTTTCATTCCGGCGCGGTGTCGCCTCGGGCGGCGCGCCTTGACACAGGCCCAAGCAAAAAGCTATATTCTTCTTGAAATATAGTTTTTTCGATCCGTGTTGCCAGAAAATTTCGAGCCATTGCCTCTTCACCCGTCCCCATGCTTGCCCGAGCGGCAGATTCGGGACAAGAAAGGAAAACCTGCGAATGACAAAGACCCTGCGGAACCGGCATTTCACCCTGATCGAGCTGCTGGTGGTCATCGCCATCATCGCGATTCTGGCCTCGATGCTCCTCCCCGCCCTGCAGCAGGCCCGCGAGAAGGCCCGCCAGGCGAGCTGCATCAGCAATCTCAAACAGCTCGGCCTCGGCGTCGCCATGTACATGGACGACAACAGCGAGCGCTATCCCGTGGGAACCGGCGAGGTGGACCCCGCCACCTACGCCACCGGTGCCAACCGGGAATGGTTCACCGCGCTGCAGTCCTATGTGGGCGACACCCGCACCTACAACTGCCCGTCCGACGTGCGCACCACCGTCCAGTCCGGCAGCCTGACGACCACGGCCCTCGGCTACGGCGTGGCCTACTCGCGCAACACCTACATCAGCGGCCATGCCGCCGCCTCGATCAAGGAAATGTCGAAAACCGTCTATCTGGCCGACGGCACCCGGAACTACATGCGCTGGCTCTGCCCGAACACCGGCGCCAACAGCTCCTGCACCAACGGCACCACCACCACCAACTATGCCTGGTCCGCAACCCGGCACAACGGCGGCGCCAACTATCTGTTCCTCGACGCCCATGTGGCCTATGCCAACCTCGGCGGCGCCATCACCGGCAGCTCGCCCTGGTCCCGGTCCGAGATGCACCACGACCGCAACGGCTACCACCCGTAGGCCCCGTCCCCTTCCCTCCCCGCATCCCCCGCCCGCGCATCGCCGGCGGGGGATGTTTGTGTTCCGCCTTCTGTGTGCCGGAGGCACAGTACAATCATAGCCTGGGGTGCCGAACCCCAGGTAGGGAAGTGAATAGAATTTTCCGCCCTGACGGGGCGGGACAAACCGGTCGCCGAACCCGGTTCCATGCCGTGGGCAACACGTTGGTTATTTCGCCCCCCCCAGGGCGAAAAAACGTGGTGCCGGGCCAGACCTGGGGCGATTTGGTTGCGTAGTGCCTCCGGCACAAAAGCCTCGTGCCTTTTCAGCCAATCTGCGCCCCCACCCATCCCCCGCCCGCGCTCCGCCGGCGGGGGATGTTTGTGTTCCGCCTACGCCTTGCCCCGGCTCTGGTCGGCCAGCCGCTGGAGATGCTCCTGCCACTCGCTGGGGAGCAGGTACTTCTTCTTGCTGTTGCAGTCCTTGCAGCAGGGCACCACGTTGGCGCGGGTGCTGCGCCCGCCGCGCACGACGGGCACCACATGATCCAGGGTCAGTTCCTTGGGCGGCACCCTGGCTCCGCAGTAGTGGCACTGGCCGCGCCCGAGCTGATTTTTCCACCACTGCGACTGGCGCAGCTCGCGGGCCTTGGCCTTCTCGCGGCGCACATGGTCCTCGTCGGCGGAGATGAAAAAATCGTCGAAGGGTTGTTCGCCGTCGGGCATGGTTCAGCGCACCTTGACCATGAGGACGAGCAGCAGCGGGGTGAGGAAGGTCTGGAGGAGCATGAAGCGGACCAGCACCTGCGGGTCGGACCATTGCAGGTTGCGGCGGCAGTGGTCGTGGATGGGGAAGCGCACGCTGTGGAGCAGGCGGACGACGACGTGCTGGGGGGGGCTGTCGTCGTCGTTGCCGTCGCGGCGGGCGGTGTCGAAACCGAGCCGCCGCATCATGCGCAGGAGGGCGAGCTTGCCCAGGCCGCTGGCGCCGTTGAGCAGGATCATCGGGGCGACGACCACGATGAGGAACGGGTTGCCCGCCGCCATCACCGCCACGCCGATCAGCAGGCCGAGAAAACGCGAGCCCGCGTCGCCCATCAGCACCGCGCTCGGTTTCGCGTTGTGCCAGAGATACCCGGCGAAGGCGCCGGAGGTGGCCGCGATCAGGATGGCCCAGCGCGCGCCGTCGGGATTGTGCGGCAGCAGCAGATAGTCGGCCACCACCTTGTGCCCCACCACCACGTAGAGCAGACCGCCAAGATTGGCCAGCGAGAGCAGGGTGAGCGACCCGGCCAGCCCGTCGATGCCGTCGCTGCAGTTGGTGGCGTTGATGGAAATCCACAGCACCACCGCGGATATGGCCACGAAGGCCAGGGCCGGGATTTCCATGCCGCCGTTGGGCAGCGTGCCCTTGACCAGAGGCAGCCAGATGGTCATCGGCCGCCCCTGGCAGAGGGCGAAGCCGGTGATCACGGCCAGCCCGAGATCGAGCAGGCCCTTGCGGGTCTCGCTCCAGGGGTGGTCGCTGGCGTCGTCCAGATAGCCGGTGAGCATGACCAGGAACAGACAGCCGATCGCCTCCCATTGCATCACGGCAAAGGGCAGCACGAGAATCAGAACCGGGATGAGCAAGGCGACGACGATCACCCCCGCGCCGGTGGGCTTGCCTTCGGCCTCCTCCCCCTGCTTCACCCATTTCTTGCCCCGGTCGCGAGGCAGATACCGCCAGAGGCGGGGGAGCAGGAACCAGACGGCCAGGGCGGCCGTTCCCGCCCCGATGCCGAGCAGAACCAGATAGGAACCCAGCAGGCGGAACGGTCCGAAGAATGCGGTGAGCCTCTCGGCGAGGAAGGGCAGCATAATGGTCCGAATCGCCTCCCTGCTAGTGGACGAAGCGGTTGAAGAAGGCGATCTCGCGGGCGACGGCAGCGAGGAACTGGTCCTCGGCCACCTTGAACTCGCAGTGGATCGAGACGGGGCCGTCGTAGCCGACTTTGCCGAGCACCTCGAAGACGTTGGTCCAGTCCACGCAGCCCAAGCCGGCCTCGACCCAGTCCCGGCGCACCGAGCCGTGCCCGTTCTTCTCGACCCGGACCAGGTCCACGTCCTTCACCGCGACGATGCTCAGCCAGGGGCGGATCATGGCGACGGCGGTGGCGAAATCCTCGCCCTCGACCACCAGATGGGCGGGATCGACATAGGCCCCGATCAGGGCCGGATCGAACCCTTCGAGCAACTGGAACATGGCCGCGCCGTTGAGGCCCATGCACTTGTTGCTGTGGGTGTGGTAGCAGATTTTCACCCCGTACTTCTGGGCCAGCGGGCACCAGCGCTCGAAGACGGCGCGGACGCGGCGGACCTCGGTCTGGTAGTGATGCTCGCCGGGCTTGAAGGGGAAATAGCCGAGCTTGAGCAGGCGCACGTCCGCCTTGTCCATGGCCTGGAGCAGCGGCAGGGCGGTGGGATGCTCCGGTTCGAGCAAGTCGAAGTTGCCGGTGACCATGGGAATGTCGAGCCCGCGCGCGCGGAAATCGGCCACCACGCCGGGCAGCACCTCGGCCGCGTTGTCGGGATTCACGGCATAGCCGGGACGGACGCAGAGATCGTAGCCGCCCAGGCCCCAGCCCTCGGCCAGTTCGGCCAGTTGTCCGGGGGTGCGGTCCTTCAGCATCTTCGAGAACAGGATCGAGCGCATGGCATACTCCTCAATGGGCTGGGGAACGGGAAATCAGGCGTGTTTGCGACGGTCGCGAATATAAATCGAACGGCCCTTGCCGTCGTCCTGCAGGCGCTCGTCCACCTCGAAAAGTTTGACGGCCTGGACCAGCTCGCCGAGTTTCTTGAACCCGTAGTTGCGGGGGTCGAACTCGGGGGCCTGCTTCATGATGTTGCTGCCCACGGCGCCGAGCTGGGCCCAGCCGCTCTCGTCGGAGGCCGCCTCCATCGCCGTGCGGAACAGATTCACCAGCTTGGCGTCCCGCCGCAGATCGAGCACCGGCTTCCGCTTCGGCTCGTCCGCCGCCCGCGTCTCCTCCATCAGCACCTCGGTGAAGATGAACTTGTGGCAGGCGGAGACGAAGGGCTTGGGGGTCTTCTGCTCGCCGAAGCCGTAGACCAGCACGCCCTGCTCGCGGATGCGCGAGGCCAGGCGGGTGAAGTCGCTGTCGCTCGACACCAGGCAGAAACCCTCGAACCGGCCGGTGTAGAGCAGGTCCATGGCGTCGATGATCATGGCGCTGTCGGTGGCGTTCTTCCCCACCGTGTAGCGGAATTGCTGGACGGGGATGATCGAGTGTTCGAGGAGGGCGGGCTTCCAGCCGCCGAGATTCGGCGTGGTCCAGTCGCCGTAGATGCGTTTGACGCTGGCGACCCCGTACTTGGCGATTTCCGCCAGCAGGGGTTCGGTGATGGTCGGGCGCGCGTTGTCGGCGTCGATCAGGACGGCCAGACGCATCTGGTGGTCGGTTCCGTTGGCCATGGCGGTTTCTTCCGATGGAGAGAGGTGGCATAGTGGCTGCAATGCCCTTAAGGTAACATGGATTGGCGTGGATGCCCCCATGACCGGGAGCGTTTCCGGAGCGACGGGGTATATTCCGCGCCTTTTGTTGCGCACACGAACCGCGAAACCGTAGTCGGAGATTGCTTGTGACGACCACCATGACGGACACCAAGGGGCGTCCCATCACCGCGAGCGACATTCGCTCGGGGCTGCGCATCAACATGGTGGCGGGCGGCCTGGGGATGATGTGGTTCGCCCTGGCGCTGAGCATGCCGGTGACCATGTTCATGGAACGGCTCGGCGCCTCGTCCGTGGCCATCGGCATGGTGGTCACGGTGCAGTGGCTGGCGATGACCATGCAGGTTCCCTCGGCCCTGATGGCCGAACACCTCGCCAACCGCAAGCGCTATTGGGTGACCGTGGCCAGCCTGCATCGCCTGGTCTGGTTTCTCCCCCCCCTGATTCCGCTGTTCTTCTCGGGGGCGAAGGCGGGCTGGCTCATGCTGGCGCTCATCGCCACCAGCTCCCTCCTGGCAAACGCCAGCGCCGCCTCCTGGCATAGCTGGATGGCGGACCTGATCCCGGAAAAGCAGCGCAACCAGTTCTGGGCCCGCCGCCAGAGCGTGACCCAGGCGGCCTTCCTCCTGGCGATGGGCCTGGGCGGCTGGATTCTCGACCGCTTTTCCGGGCCGCGGGCAGGCGGCTCGGGTTTCCTCGGCTTCGGCCTGCTCTTCACCATCGCCGCCGTGCTCGGCACGGCCGACATCCTCATCCACTCGCTGATTCCCGAGCCCAAAACGCCTCATCCCAAACTCGGCGAAAGCATCTGGGAACGGCTCGCCAAGCCATTCGAGGACAAGGACTTCCTCTGGCTCACCCTCGCCTTCGGCGTCTGGAGCTTCGGCCTGGGGTTGGTCGGCTCCTTCGGCTTCATCTATCTGCGCCGGACCTTCGACGCCAGCTACACCCACCTGGCCATCTTCACCGTCTGCGGCTCGCTCGGCACGGTCATCGCCAGCCCGCTCTGGGGCAAGATGATGGACCATGTGGGCGAGCGCACCTTCGCCCTCGGCATTCTGCTGGTGGCCCCGCTCTTCGCCCTGCAATGGCTGTTGCTGACGACGGGCACGGCCACCTTCCCCGTGCCCTTCGTGGGCCAGGTCGAGCTGCCTGCAGCCATCCTGCAAATCTGCCTGATGAGCGTCGTCTCGGGCGCCCTCTACACGGGCGTCCCCCTCTCCCAGTTGGTGCTCGCCAGCGCCGTCACCCGCAAGGAGGGCCGGACTCTGGCCATGGCCATCCACTGGACCCTGGTCGGCGCGGTGGGTGCCCTGGGCCCGGTGGTGGGCGGCTGGGTGATGGACCTGTGCCTCGACCGCTCCTTCGGGCGGACTCTGGCCGGCCTGCCCCTCGAAGGCTACCACCTGCTGGTGCTCGCCCACATGGCGGTAAGCTGGCTGGTGGCCCTGCCCCTGCTCGCCCGCACCAAACCCCGGCACGGCAACCTCCCCACCAGCGCCCTGGCGGGCAACCCCTTCCGCGCCTTCGGCCTGGTCCAGAGCCTGGTCGCCCTCGGCGAATCCTGCACCTGGCAGTCCCGCGCCCGGGCCGTGCGCCGACTGGGACGGCGGGGCTCCTCCCATGTGGTCGGCGAACTGATCGAGCAGCTCGACGACCCCAGCGCCGCCGTCCGCGAGGAGGCGGTCCGCGCCCTGGGCCGGATCGGCAGCCCCGCCGCCGTGGACGCCCTGCTCCAGCTCCTCGAAGACCCCGAGTCGGACCTCGCGGTGCAGGTGGCCCGCGCCCTGCGCGAAGCCCGCGACCCCCGCTCGGTGGACGCGCTCATGCGCACCCTCGAATCCCCCGATTCCGAAGTGCGCAAGGAAAGCGCCCGCACCCTCGGCGCCCTCGGCGACCAGCGGGCGGTGGACAGTCTCCTCGAACTGGTCCGCTCCAGCGAGGACCTGCGCCTGGTCACCGCCTCGAGCGAAGCCCTGGCCAGCCTCGGCGAAGTGGCGGCGATCCACCAGATTCTCCCCCGCCTGCGCGAAGCCCGCAACCCCGCCCTCCGCACCTCCCTGGCGGTCGCCGTGGCCGACCTGCTCGGCGAGCCGGGCGAATTCTACCCCATGCTCATGCGCGAGCGGCGCCAGGCGGGCAGCGAAGTCTCCGACCTCCTCCGCGCCGTCGGCGCGGGCACTCGCCGGGCGGCCGGACGCTCCCTCCGCCAGGAAGACGCCGAACGCCTCCGGAAACTCGCCGAACGCATCGAGGAAGCCATGCTCGCCAACCGGCTGGACGCCGCCGCCCACACCCTCTTCGACCTCGCCCTGGCCCTCGCCACCCTCCGCTGGGAACTCAGCCAGGAGGAGGAAGTCAGCCTCGCCCAGATCGAGCAGCTCGTCTGGCGCGATCCCAAATTCGGCATCGGCCTCTCCTACCTCAACGTCCTCCGCCAGCAGGCCGCCGAACTCCGTCCGGAACAAACCACCGACCTGCTCATCGGCATCTACTTCCTCTTCCACTGGGTCGGCAAATGGGCCGCCGAGGACCCCCAGGACGCCACCACCGGCTGAGCCCCGCTATTTCCGATTTCAGATTGGCGATTTCAGATTGGGGGGAAAGGATGTCGAATTTGTTGCCGGCCGCATCCCGCACCGTCGCGTTGCCGTGGATGTCGCCTTCCCGGACCCGTCCAAGGGGCGCGGAAATTTGATCGCCGTACCAGGTTCCATGTTGTTGGAAAATCATCGGTTATCTCGCCCCGTCAGGGCGAAAATACGGGTGTCCGTGCCATACCTGGGGCGATTGCCCCAGGCTATAATTGTAGCGTGCCCTTGGCACAAAAAACCCGGTGCCCTTCCTGCTGCGCCGAACGATATGGGGGGCCGGGCGAGGGCAAGCCTCGCCCCTGCATTCTGTTTTCTTCCCGTTCTTCGTGTTCTGCGGAACGGTTTGAGCTATCCAAGCCCGCCGTTCCTTGCCGAGGGCATCCCAGTCATTCCGTTTCCGTTTTATCTCCCCTCTT
>LVAZ01000226.1 GCA_001603055.1 Victivallales bacterium Lenti_02 | reverse complement strand
CCGTCCGGACCGAAACGCTCACAGTGGCCTGCGGCCCTTCCACCGACTCCATCGCGTTGGTGACCAGATTCATCACCACCTGCTGGATTTCCCGGGAATCGGCCCGGACTGCGGGGCAGTTGGGCGGCAGTACAATGTCCACCCGCGTCTGTCCCTGCCCGGTCACCTGCAGGAGGGATGCGGATTCCCGCAACATGCGCGGCATATCGATCAGGGCAACCTGCATCGGGGTGCGCCCGGCGTAGGCCAGCATCTGGCGACAGAGTTCGGCCGAACGGACACAGGCCTGCGTCGCCTCGGCAAGAAACGCCTGGACCGGGCTGTCGGCGGGCAATTCGAGGGTGGCTAGTTCGATATTGCCCATGATGCTCATCAGGCAATTGTTGAAATCGTGAGCCACGCCGCCCGCCAGCACACCGATGCTTTCGAAGCGCTGGAGTCTCTGCAACTCCAACTGGGCCTCGCCGTCCTGGCGGCTGCGCTCGAGCAAGGCGGCCATCACGGCGCGCTGGTGGGCCTGCTCCGAAAGCTGGTTGGCCATCAGAAAGAGCGTCCGGGCCACCTGGCGGAACTGCTCGATGGACATCACCGTCACCTCGCGGTAGGCGGCGGCGAACTCCGCCTCGTCCGCGCCAATCTCCCGGGCGTAGCCGAGAATGCGGGCTTCGTCCGTCTCCTCGTTCCGCACCTGTCCAATCAGCCAATTCGCCAGGTGGCGCTTGCCGACGAAAATGCCGGCTCCCGCATCCCACAATCCGGAACTCAGGCAAGGTTGAACCACCGGTCCCTCGGGGTGGGGACGACCGAGCACCGCGTCCGAGTGCTGACAGTTGGCCAGCCCCTTCTCCGTGAGGCGGACAATCTCCCGGCACAGGCGGCAGAACCGGCTGGGCCGGGTGATCGGCTGGCCGTCGGTGGAGGTGATGACCGAGGCGACCCCCGTGGCTTCGGCAAAGGCGTCCTGAATCTCCTGCAGGACATCCACATCGATCAGATCAGTCAGGGAAAATTCGCCAAGCAGGGATTCGGCGGCGACATCCTTCCGCATGATGCCGTCAGTGTCCGTTGGCAACACGCCTCGCTCACCGCGAGCATTGCTGGTTGTTCGGTTGTCTTCCATGCATCCTCGACCCCTACACCAAGGCAAGTAGTAAATACCCTTATAAAATGTATCACATTTTTGTTTCAACTGCAACCGGGCGACAAAAATGTCGGAACCATGCCGCATTCCGGCCATTTGCCTGAAGATGCATTCTCTCTCCGTGAAGGTACATTGGCCAACAGGCCGATTCCCGCATACGCATCCAACCGGCAATGCCACCCAAGGAAGAGTCTATGCTGCTGGCAGGGCAGTTTGTTTTCTGGTGCAGTCTTCTCGTCCTCGCGTACACCTATGTGGGCTACCCGGTCGTGCTGTGGCTGCTGACCCGCAGGCGGGAGCGTCCCGAAACGCCTCCCCTACCCCAGGAACCGCCATCCGCCGAAGTGGTTCTGGTGGTCCGCAACGAGGCGGAACGGGTCGCCGCCCGCATTGCCAATCTTCTGGACTGCGCCTATCCCGGACCCCTTTCCGTCCTGCTGGTTTCCGATGGTTCGGACGACGACACGGCGGAACGCGCCCGTGCCCTGGACAACCCCCGGGTGCGGGTGCTGGCCCTGCCGGAAAACCGGGGAAAATCGGCCGGCATCAACGCCGCCCTGGCCGACTCCGGGGCGGACATTCTGGTTTTCACCGACGCCCGGCAGCGCTTCCGGGAGGACACGATCACCCGGCTGGTGGCCCATTTTTCCGATTCGCGGGTCGGTGCCGTCTCAGGGGCGCTCGAAGTCGAGGCCCGCGACGGGGACACCGTCGGCCAGGGCGTGGACGCCTACTGGAAGCTGGAAAAGAAAATCCGCGAATTGGAGGCGGTCTGGGACTCCTCCGTCGGCTGCACCGGCGCGGTCTACGCGGCCCGCCGCCTGGCCCTTATGCCGGCCCCCGAGGACACCATTCTCGACGATGTGGTCTTTCCGATGGGGATTGTCCTGCGTGGCTGGCGGGTGCTTTTCGAGCCGGCCGCCATCGCCACCGACCCGCAGGAATTCTCGGGCGAGAAGGAGGCCCGGCGCAAGGAGCGGACCCTCGGCGGCAACTTCCAGATGCTCTTCCGCTACCCGGGCTGGCTGCTGCCGTGGCGCAACCGGCTCTGGTGGCAGTTGATCTCCCACAAGCACCTGCGCATCCTCGCGCCCCTGTTCTTTCTGCTCGCCCTGGGCGCGAACCTGGCCCTGATCGGCCAGCCGCTCTACACCGCGCTGCTCGCGGGCCATATCCTCTTCTATCTGGCCGCGCTGACCGGGGCGCTGGCGGGAACTTCGCGCCGTTTGCCTTGTTTCATCCGCTATCCGAGAACGCTCGTTTTCCTCAACGTCCAGGTCGTGCGCGGTTTCTTCCGCTATCTGCGCGGAGATTTCAGCCGGGGCTGGACCAACCAGCAGGCAACCCAACCCAAAGATTCATGAAAACCGACGCCGGCCAGCATACCTTCGACGACAGTTTCGATCTCACCCTCGCCCGCCTCGAGTACAAGAGCAGGAAACCGGATTTCGACATCGCGACCATCGAGGGGGAACTCACCGCACTCTATGTCTACGAGGGGCATGACTGGGACGGTCGCGGCGAGCTGAAGCACGCCGAGATCGAGGGCAGCATCCTCGCCTACCAGGTCTTCCTGCGCCGCTGGCAGGAAGAGCTTGCCAGGAAAGGATGAAGGAGGAAGGATGAAGGAAATGCGGGGAATGCGGGGAGATTGTCCCCGGTTTTCTCCTGTCCATCCTGTCCATAACGGTCCATCCCCCCGGCCGCCGGCTGTGGTCCGGGCCAAGCGGTGCCAGGACCAGCGTTGCGGATGATTCAGCGGACTTCGAGGGTGTCGCGGTCGGGCAAGGCGGGGAACGGCGCGGTGGGCAGCGTCTGGTACCAGTAGGCCACCGAGGCGATGTCGTCCTGCAACGGCAGGTAGCGGCCGCCGCTGCGCCAGCCGAGGGCCTGGATGTTCACCCGGATATCCTGCTCGAAACGGACGGGGTCCATGACGTGCCAGCGGTACATGCCGAAGCGCTGCTGGCTGTTGTAGACCCCGTCGGGCCGGATGACCTGGTGCAGCCCGGCGTAGGCGGTGCTGAATTCCTGGTACTGGCGGGTGGCCTTGTTCTCGAAGTTGTAGGAGCCGCAGAAATAGTCCTCGGTGCCGGTGCCGCAGATGGTGGGGAACTCGCCGTCGCCGTCGAGGAAGAACTTGATCTCGCCCTCGCCCCACCAGCCGGTGTTGTTCACCCCCCAGGCCAGGTAGGTGCCCACGTACTGCCCCGCGCCCTTCACGCCGTCGAGGATGGGATAGACCTGCTTGTAGGGCAAGGGGTTGACGCGGCGGAACTGGGCGTGGAAATAGGCGGTGTCCGCAGGCACGTCGGTCAGGGTGTAGTTGATCTGGTAGTAGACGCGCATGCCCTCGTCGGCCAGGTTGGTCAGGGTCATCCGGCAGCGTTTGCGGAAGGGCATTTCCCAGTAGCAGTTGAAGGCGCTGCCGGGATTCACGCAGACAGGCAGCGAGTTCAGCGGGGCATACTGGCACCAGCCCATGCCGAAGAAGTCGCCGACGGGACACTCGACGGAGGGGTTCTCCTGGTCGTCCCAATAGATGCGGAGGATGCTGTAGCGCCAATGCCCGGTGGGGGTGAGCCAGATTTGCTGGATGGCGCCGCTGCCCGCGATGTCGGCCAGGGTGAAGGTCTGCCCGGCCTCGATCTGGACCGAGGGGGAAATCTTCCAGCCCTGTCCGAGGTCGCGGGCGCAACTGGCGCCGGTGCCGGTGGTGGCCATGCCGCCCCGGCCCTTTTCGCCGGTGAAGTTCTCGGGCGAGATCGAGCGGGTCTTGGCGGCGGAGAGCCGGGAGAGGTTGCCAAGGTGAAGACCGAGTCCGTTGAAGCTCATGGTGAAAGTCCTTTCGGTACGCTGAACCGGAAGCACGGGGCAGGGAAAACCATACCCTATCATCCGATTGGAGCGGGACAATCCAGGCCGCCGGGCCGGCGCGGGAAATACCTGCGGGTTCCTTGGGGTTCCCTAGCCCGCCAGGGACCGATACCAGACATTCATGCTCTCGATGCTGCCGCAGATGTTGGTGTTGTTGACCAGACATCCGCCGAAGCGGTAGCCGTGGCGGGCGAAGGTGATGTTCATGCCGGGGGAAATGGCGCGGGCGATGGTGTAGGCGGTGGCCATGCCCTCCTCGCGCATGGCTTGCTCCATTCTCGCGAGCAACATGCGGGCGTAGCCCTGGCCGCGCCGCTCGGGCAGCGTGGCGAAGTCGGTCATCTCCACATTCCCATCCTCGCGGTCGGTCTCGGCGGAGGACAGGGCGACCAGACGCCCCTTCCGCCAGACCCCGAAATAGACCACGTGGGAGGTCATGGTCTCGGCCAGGAAATCCGGTTCCGAGATGGGAAAGGGATAGGTGGCGAAGACTTGGTCGTACAGGGGGGCCATCTCGGGAATGTCGGCCGGGCCGCAGCGGCGCAGGACCAGTTCCGGCCCCGGCTTCGGGGAAGGCCGGGCCTTCTTGCCTGCGGCCAGGACACGGATGTCGGCAACCTCCCCGGCCCGGTCCGGCCGGCGGCGGGCGGGGTCGAGGTAGAGCCCCAGAAAAACGGCGTCTTCGGCCCCCTGGAAGAAGCCCGGCACCCGGGCTTCGGCCTGGAACCCGAGTTCGAGAAAGGCCGCCTCGTGACGGGCCGGGACCTTGGCGAAAATCTTGCTGTAGCTCTCGCGCTCGCAGAGGTCAAGCAGGTCGGGCAGCAGCCTGTCCGGTTCGGCGTCGCCCAGCTTCATCAAGTAGATGCGGCGGTTGTAGGGGCCATGCTGAATGGTGGCACCCGCCAGGGTTTCCACCCGGTCCGGTTGAATGGTGCAGCACACAGTCATGCGGTTTCCTCCGCCAGTTCCGGCGCCTCCACAACGAGACTGGGCCTGAGCAACGATCCCGCCACGTAGCAAACCGCCGAAAGCAGAATGCCGTAGATGCTGTAGTCGAGTCCCCAGGCGGACATCGCCTCGGGGAGCGACAGCACTCCGCTCGCCAGCAGGATGTTCAGGATGCCGCCGGCAAGCATGCCCGCCAAGGCGCCCGCCGACGAGCCGCGCCGCCAGAAAAAGGCGCCGAGAGTCGGGATGAACAAGCCCGAAACCATGAACCCGTAAGCGTAGAGAATGGCATCGAGAACCGTGGTGAACCAGGCGGCCAGGCAGACCGCCAGGATGCCAATGGCCAGCGTGGCCAGCATCGACAGGCGGAACAGGGTTCGTTCCGGTATGCCTTTCCAGACGTGACGCTCGATCAGATCGTTCACGAAATTCCCCGAGGAGGCCATCAGGCAACTGTCCGCCGTGGACATGATCGCCGAGAAATAGGCGGCAAGGACAATGCTGGTGATGCCGACGGGAAGCGTGTCGCGGATCAGCATGGGCAGGCCCAGCTCCGCCTCGGCATTCGTGAGTTCCGGATAGGCCATCCTGGCGCACATGCCGAGAAAGACCCCGGCGAAGGCCATGATGGGATATTCGAAGATGCCGGCAATGTACCAGGCTTTCTTGGCTTCCTTGGCATCCTTGCAGGCATACATCCGCTGGTAGAGGGTCATGGCCACCAGCCAGATGGGAATGATGGTGACCATCCAGTTCAGAAAGGTGACCGGGGGTAGATTGGTGAGCGTGAAGAACTCGGGGGGAAGGCCCGCCCGGATGGCCGGGAAACCGCCCAGTTTCCAGACCGTCACCGGGATCATGACGAAGATCAGGCCACCAATCAGAATGAACCATTGGGCCGCGTCGGTGTAGATGACCGCCTTGATGCCGCCGACCACCGTGTAGCCGATCGTGATCACGGCAATCACCAGCAGGGAGAAAAAGAGCGGCTCCATGCCGAAGGGGGCGCGCTGCAGGATGGTCGTCGAGGCCAGCTTGGCCCCGGCCAGCATCTGCGCCGCCGTGAACCCCAGGTAGCCGATGCCGGAAATGGCGGCGGCCACCAACGCCACCCTGTGGTTGTAGCGGTGGCGCAGGAAATCGGGATAGGTCATCATCCCCTGCTCGGCGTCGACGGCCTTGACCCTGGGGATAATCAAAACGGCCGCCAGCCAGGCACCGACGAGACCGGTGAAGAGCAGCCAGGTGCCCGACAGTCCCATCAGAAAGCCAACCCCCCCGAGACCGATGGAGAAACCGCCGCCCACATCGGTCGCCACGATGGACAACCCCACGTAGGGCGCCTTGATCGAGCGGCTTCCCACATAGTAGTCCTCCGCGCTCTTGTTGCGCAGGAAGTGGTAGACCCCGATGCCGAGCACACCCAGCAGATAAACGACAAAAATCACATAATCGATGACAGCCATGATACTCTCCGTCTGCGTTCCCCGGTTAGTCAGTCGTCGCGCCGTTCGTGGCGCTCGTTGCCCTGGGGCACAAGCGAGATGGTATCCTCGTGGTCGGAAAGCAGCATCTCGACCCCGAGAAGATCGCGCTCGCAGGCCCCGGTAAGGTCCAGGTGGAGGTCGCAGGCCTCGCAGTTCCGGTCGCAGAAGGTGGGCTCGTAGGAATCGGGTTCCCGATAGGTGGTGATGACCCCCTCGTAGTTGCGCAGCACAACCTTGTTGGTGGACCAGCTAATCAGATAGTTCGGCATGACCGGAATCTTGCCGCCGCCGCCGGGGGCGTCGATGACATAGGTCGGCACGCAGAACCCGCTGGTGTGGCCGATCAGACTTTCGAGTATCTCGATCCCCTTGCCCACCGGGGTGCGGAAATGGCTCAAACCCTCGGAGAGGTCGCACTGGTAGAGATAGTAGGGGCGGACCCGAATGGCGACCAGCTTCTGCACCAGGACGCGCATGATGCGCGGACAGTCGTTCACCCCCGCCAGCAGCACCGACTGATTGCCCAGCGGAATGCCCGCGTCGGCCAGCTTGGCCAGGGCTTTTTCGGAGGAATCGGTGATTTCCTTGGGGTGGTTGAAGTGGGTGTTGATCCAGAGCGGATGATGCTTTTTGAGCATCGTCACCAGATCGTCGGTGATGCGGCAGGGCAGCACCACGGGCGTGCGGGTGCCGATCCGGATCACCTCGACATGCTCGATGCCGCGCAGTTCGGTGAGAATCCAGTCCAGATAGTCGTCGCTCAGCAGGAACGGATCGCCGCCGCTGAGCAGCACGTCGCGGATTTGCGGGGTCCTGCGGATGTAGTCGATGCCCTGGGCGATGGTCGCCTTGTCGGGAATGCTGTCGCGGTCGCCGACCCGGCGCTTGCGGGTGCAGTGGCGGCAGTACATGGCGCAGGTGTTGCTGACCAGGAGCAGGACGCGGTCCGGGTAGCGGTGGGTCACGCAGGGGGCGGGGCTGTCATGGTCCTCGTGCAGCGGATCGGCCATGTCCGAGGGCAGCACGTCCAACTCATAGTGCGAGGGGAAACCCTGCCGGAAAATCGGATCGGTGGCGAGATTTTCCACATCGATCAGGGACAGGTAGTAGGGGGTGACGGCCATGGGGAAACGGGCGACCGTTTCGCGGAAGGCATTCTGTTCCGCCGAGTCCAGTTCGATGCCCAGGAGGCGCTCGAAGGTTTCCACGTCCCGTATGCAGTGGCGCACCTGCCATTTCCAGTCGCGCCATTGGGATTTGCTTGCTTGTTCTTCTATGCCTGAGGCAATCTGTTTTTCCGTTGTCTGATAGGTCATTGGCTTCCAGGTTGTGCCGCATGCACATCGGCACTTGGGATGAGATTCGGGGAGGTGTCGAGGTTCTCGGCCTCCATCATTTCAACCACCCGTTCGAGAGACAGGGCGATGGTCGCCTGCTCCAGTTCGGGCAGCTCACGAAGACGCTGGGAGAAACGGTCCTGCAGAAGAGGCGGTGCCGCATCGACAATCCGCTGCCCCGCCGCCGTGATCTCCAGCTCGATTTTGCGGCGGTCGTGCGGATCGCGCAGGCGTCGGACCCAGCCTTTGCTTTCCAGGCGGTCCACGATCCCGGTGACGGTGCTCGCCCCCAGGCTCACTTCATTCGCCAGCCGGGAAAGGGTCAGCCCCTTTTGCCCGGCCACCGAATACAGGCAGATCATCTGGGGAGCGGTGATCTGAAACTTGCCTTGCAGCTCCCGCGAGTGAAGGTCCACCGCTCGGATGATCCGCCGCATGGCCCGCAGAATCCGCAGGCCACACTGGCCAAAAAACAAATCGTCACTCGAAGGCAACATTTCCATAGACATCCCCGCTGTAAATTTCACATCGGATATTTTCACCACGTAGTATTATACCGCGACAATACCATTCCGCAACGCAAACCGCTGTTTTTGCCCGTCCCCCGCTCTTGCTGCAGATGCAGAAGCAATTCCGAATCAAGCCGTTCCAAAGCGGCGGCTGGCGACAGGGGGGAGAAGCCGAGGCGGCGGGCGCGGAAGCTGGCGAGCGAGGTGTCGGGCGGGCGCGGACAAGCGAGGGAGACATCCGCCTGACGGACGGGAATCAGGAGTTCGGGCGGAAAACCGAATCGGGCGGCGACAAGCTGGCCGAGAGCGTAGCGGGAGAGGCGTTCGGGACCGCCCAGATGATGGATGCCGGAGGCTTTGCCAAGCAGGGCGAGAATGCCCTTGCTCACGCAGCGGGCATCGGCGGGGGTGCGGTATTCGTCGGTGAAGAGCTTTTGCGGAAGGTCGGCTTTCAGCCCGCGCAGAAACGCGGCCAGAAACGCGCCCGAGCACGGGCTGGGGGGACCAAACATCAGCGGCAGACGGCAGACGAGCGCGCCGGGATGGGCGGCCAGCACCAGCTCTTCCGCCAGCGCCTTCTGCCGTCCGTAGAGACAGACGGGATCGGGCGGCGCGGTCTCCGCATAGGGGGCGTCCGTCCCCGCGAAGACCAAATCCGTCGAGGCGAAGGCGAAGGGCAGACCCCGCTCGGCGCAGAGCCGGGCCAAGCGGGCAGGCGCGGCGACGTTGAGGGGATAGGTCCCCTCCGGATCGCGCTGGCAGGCGCCGGTGTCGGCCACGGCGGCGAGATGGACGACGGCGGCGGGCGCGCATTCGTCCAGCAGACGCGGCAGACGAGCACCGTCCCGCAGATCGGCGCGGACAGCCGTCACTCCCGGCGGGGCGTCTTCGGCCTGGTGGACCAGACCGCAGACCTCCCAGCCGCTCCGGGC
>LVAZ01000225.1 GCA_001603055.1 Victivallales bacterium Lenti_02 | reverse complement strand
AGGATGGCGTTCACCGCGTCGAGTTGCCCGTCGGCCACCTGGATGACCACGCCCGCCTCTTCGTTGAAGAGCGCGGGGAGGGGGGCCTGGCCGCCGAGGTCCACGCGCAGGCCGGTGCGGCCGCCGAAGGCCATCTCGGCGAGGGTGGCGAAGAGCCCGCCGTCGGAGCGGTCGTGGTAGGCCAGAAGGAGCTGCCCGGCGACCATTTCCTGGAGGGCGGCGAAGAGGGCGCGCAGGAGGTCGGGGTCGGCGAGGTCGGGGCAGTCGCCGCCGACCTGGTTGTAGGCCTGGGCGAGGGCGGAGGCGCCGCCGAGGCGGTTCCGCCCCGCGCCGAGATCAATCAGCAGCAGGGTCGAGTCGGCCACGCGCTTGAGGTCGGCGGTGACGGTTTTGGCGACGTCGCGGACGGGGGCGAAGGCGGTGACGCAGAGGCTGAGGGGCGCCACCTGGCGGTGGGATTTCCCCTGGCTGTCCGCCCAGACCGAGCGCATCGAGAGGGAGTCCTTGCCCACCGGGATGCAGATGCCGAGGCGGGGGCAGAAGTCGAGGCCCACGCTGGCCACGGTGTCGAACAGATTGGCGTCCTCGCCCTCCTCGTTGCAGGCGGCCATCCAGTTGGCGGAGAGCTTGATGTTCGCGATGGGGCCGATGTCGGTGCCGGCCAGGTTGAGGATGGCCTCGACGACGGCCATGCGGCCGGAGGCGGGGGCGTCGACCAGGGCGGTCTTGCTGCGTTCGCCGACGGCCATGGCCTCGCCGGTGCGGGTCTGGTAGCCGGCGGCGGTGACGGCGCAGTCGGCGATGGGGGTCTGGTAGGGGCCGACCATCTGGTCGCGGGCGACCATGGCGGTGATGGAGCGGTCGGCGATGGTGATGAGGAAGGTCTTGTCGGCCACAGCGGGGATTTGGAGGACTCGCTTGGCCGCTTCGGCCAGCTCGATGCCGGCGGTGTCCACCGGGGCGTGGGCTTCCCGGCGGCGGGCGACGTCGCGGAGCATTTTCGGGGGTTTGCCGAGGAGGGTGTGCAGCTCGATGTCGATGGGGTTGTTGCCGAAATGCTCGTCGTGGAGGACGAGGCGCTGGTCGCCGGTGGTTTCGCCGATGACGGCGGCGGGGCAGCGCTCGCGGGCGCAGACGGCGAGCAGGCGGTCGAGGTTGTCCGCCGCCACGCCGAGGACGTAGCGTTCCTGGGCCTCGCAGCACCAGATTTCCATGGGGCTCATGGAGGGTTCCTCGTTGTGGACCTTGCGCAGCCAGAAGACGGCGCCCACGTCCTCGACCAGCTCGGGGCAGCCGTTGGAGAGGCCACCCGCGCCGATGTCGTGGATGCTGAGGATGGGATTCTCGTCGCCGAGGGCGATGCAGGCGGAGATGACTTCCTGGCAGCGGCGCTGCATTTCGGCGTTGCCGCGCTGGACCGAGTCGAAATCGAGGTTCTCGGCGTTGCTGCCGGTGTCCATCGAGGAGGCCGCGCCACCGCCGAGGCCGATGCGCATGGCGGGGCCGCCGAGCTGGATGACGAAGGCACCGCTCGGGATGGGGCGCTTGGCGACGTGCCCGCGTTTGATGTTGCCTAGGCCGCCGGCCAGCATGATCGGCTTGTGGTAGCCCCGGAAACGCCCGTTGTGGGTGTCCTCGTAGGTCTTGAAGAAGCCGCAGAGCTGGGGGCGGCCGAATTCGTTGCCGAAGCCGGCACCGCCGATGGGGCCTTCGAGCATGATTTCGAGGGGGGTGGCGAGGCGGCCGGGGAATTCGGCGTGGTCCTTCTCCCAGGGCATGGGGAAGCCGGGGACGCGGAGGTTCGAGACCATGAAGCCGGAGAGGCCGGCCTTGCTGCGCCCGCCGATGCCGGTGGCGCCCTCGTCGCGGATTTCGCCGCCGACGCCGGTGGCCGCGCCGGGGAAGGGGCTGATGGCGGTGGGATGGTTGTGGGTCTCGACCTTGATCATGATGTCGATCTGGTCGCTGGTGTAGCCGTAGGCGTGGGAGGCGTCGGTGGCGGGCTCGAACCAGGTGCCGGGGAAGCCCTCGATGACGGCGGAGTTGTCGCTGTAGGCGCTGAGCACGCCGGGATGGGCGCATTCGTAGGTGTGGCGGATCATGCCGAAGAGGCTGTGTTTTTTGGCCTCGCCGTCCACAATCCAGTCCGCCTTGAAGATTTTGTGGCGGCAGTGCTCGGAGTTGACCTGCCCGAACATGACCAGCTCGACGTCGGTGGGGTTGCGCTCCATCTTGACGTAGCTGTCGTAGAGGTAGTCGATCTCGTCGTCGCTGAGGGCGAGGCCGATGTCGAGATTGGCGCGTTCGAGGGCGGCGTGGCCGCCGCCGAGGATGTCCACCTCGACATGGGGGGCGGGGGCGCGGTGGGCGAAGAGATCGTCCACCGCGGTGTAGACCCCTTCGGTCATGCGGTCGTGGAGGATGGCGAAGAGGGGCTTGGCCTCGGCGGGGGGGATGAGGGCGTCCGCCGCGTCGAACAGACGGTAGTGGATGCCGCGCTCGACCCGCCGGACCCCGGCCAGCCCGCAGTTGTGGAAAATGTCGGTGGCCTTCGAGGACCAGGGCGAGATGGTGCCCTTGCGGGGGGTGACGAAGAAGCCGCCGTCCGGGATTTCCCCCGGCCAGGCACCGAGCAGGGACTGGGCCTTGTCCAGGGTGTCCGCCGCCAGTTCGTCCGCGTCGGCGAAATACACGAACCCGGCCTCGATCCGCTTGGGCGGGCGGGGCAGGGCCAGTTGCGCGGCGCGTTCGAGCAGGGCCTGGATACGGAACTCGGACAGCGCGGAAACGCCTCGCAGGACGATGGGTTTCATGATTGGCTACGGACTTTCTGCAAGGGAAATGGGACTCGGCGGCGCATCGCCCTGTGGCGAAGCCATACCATAGCCCATGCAAGGGGGTTCATCTACCGATCAGGCGCGCCTTGACGCGCGGCGAAAGGCAGCATGCCAGAACATTTGGCACCAAAGCGAGGGGTGGTGTCAAGGGCTGACGAGCCGGAGACGCGGAAAGTACGTACGGAACCGTCTTGTGTCGCGAGTGGCCAACTTGATGGACTCGACGCTGGCATGGGCTCCGATGAAGAAGTCGGGCAACGGCGTGCTCTTCTCCCCGCCGCGTCGCCGGTAGTTGAGAAAGCACTGCCCCGCCAGGAAAGCCGCCTCACGTGGAATTGGGCGATACTGGAAGATGTCTGGTGTAAGCAGGGCCTCGATGTCCTCGATGCGGTCGAAACCGATGGACAGTTCCGAGTAGATGACGGGGTTGATGATCAGGGGACCCTCGTCTGCTGCCCGTTCGAGAACGTTTGCGGACCATTCGAACCATGTCGGGTCTTCTGTTACCACGTCCAGAAGCACGCACGTGTCCACCATGGTGGCGCTCATTCCTGCTCCCTGCGCGTGAGCTCAAGGATTTGGTCGGTACTCATGCCAATGCGTCCCTTGCCGCGCAGTCTGCTCACCAGCCTGCCTCCTCTGGATTCGGTGGTCTCGGCCCTCTGCAGGTAGACGCTATTGCCTTCGGCAATGAACTCCACCTCCGTGTGTGGCCAAAGCCCAAGTTTCTCCCGGATCTCCTGGGGAATCGTCACTTGACCCTTGCTTGTGATTCGCATGGTATGGACTCCTATGCGTGAATAATACCAGTAAGAATATTACTGATGCGCCGGCCGCTGTCAAGAGGGGAGCTGGCTCATCAGCGCACATACTGCCTACTCGATTGAGAACCACTGCCTCATGCTGCCCCCCTGTTCTGATCTCCAGAGCGTCCTCCAGGAGGCGATCTGGCGCGAGACGGAAGGGATCATGGAGGATGGCAACTTGCAGTGGCGATGGTGGGGAGGAGAGCTTCCTCCTCCGCCTGCCCCAGAACCGCCAGAGTCCCGTCTGGCCTCCCTATGGGATGCCTGGGGTTTCGGGGTTCCGATCATTGGGCCGGTGCTCGCACTGACCAGTGCCCTCTCTGAATTGCGTCTTGCCAGACAGGAGGACCGGACCTTCGTGGAGGAGGCGGAGTTCGCCAAGGAATACCTCCCGGCCTCGGAGGTGCTCATGCAACACGGGAGCTTCGTCAAATGTTGGCCGACGCTGCCGGAGACGAATGAGGCTGCCCGAGTCGGTGGCCCGCCCCTGCCTCATTGTATGGCGTTGATCGTCAGCTCTCCCGCCGAGCCATCCAGTACGAGAGGAGAGGGCGCACTGGGACTGGCGGACAGGCGGTACTCGCGGCCGTTCGCCGTGGCGGTGGCCAGGGCGCGTCCGGGGGTGCCGGTCACCTTCACCTCGGGGGCCGTGTCCCCGCTGAGGGAGATGGCCCAGGCGACGACGGCGGCGGTGCCGTGCACCCGGTGGAGGACGGCGACCGGGCGCTGTTCGGGCCGGGCGTTGAAGCCCCGGCCGGCCCAGGTTTCGCCGCCGGTGCTCGACGCGACGGCCAGGCCGATTTGCACGGTGTCGCTGGCGGCGACCGGGGGCAGGTTTCCGGTGGCCCGCACCATGTCGTGCAGGTGCATGTAGCCGATTTTCCCGGGCATGGTCAGGCTTTCGCCGACGGGCGGGGAGGCCCAGGTGCCGGCGTTGTGCCAGGCCAGGTCGAAGGTCCGTTCGGAATCGGCCTCGATGAGGTCGACGAGGAGGACGAGGTCTTCGCCGAAGAGGCCGACCGCGCGCCGGTAGGTCACGCCCGGATAGATGGGGCCGGCTTCGGCGAGGGCGGCGGAGAGTCCCTGCGCGGGGTCGGTGCCGAAGGCGAGGCATTTGCCCTCGGCGGGTTTCTGGCAGGTTTCGTCCACGACCAGGGTGTTGTGGGCCAGAGTGGTCCGGAACCATTCCTTCTGGACGGGGACGCCATAGGCGGCGGTGCCGGGATCGAGTCCGAGGAGCAGGCCGCGGGCGTAGAGGGAGACGTTCAGCTTGTCGGGATGGCCGTGGCCGCCGCCGTGGGGGCCGTATTTGAGGCAGAGCCAGGCCGCGTCGCGGGCGCTGCCGTGTTCGAGGATGGCGTAGCCGGACTCCGGGAAATTGCGGCTGCCCCGCGCCCGGGCGGGCGGTTCGGGCAAGGGTTCGACTCCCGTGAACAGATTTTCGACGCCCCCGCGCCGTTTGGGGTCGATCACGGCGGCGTAGCGCGGGTCGCCGTAGCGGGCCAGGGCCAGCTCGTAGAACCGCGCCTGGCCGCGCACGTTGGCCAGGCCGGAATCGTTGAAGGCGGGCAGAATCAGATTGGGCATGGCCAGATCGAGGGGGGCGTCGAACAAGCCTTGCAAGCTGCGCCCGTCCGCCGTGTAGGCGTAGAGGCCGAGACCGCAGCGCTCGCCCGCCTCGGCCAGGGGCAGGACGGCCATCATGGTGTAGAAATGGTAGCCCCAGGCACCTTCGTACCATTGTCCGTCGGCGCTGATGCCCTGGGCGACCTGGGCCTGGAACCCGTGCGGCGAGGCGACCGCGTCGGCCACCAGGACCGGATCGTCGAGCAGCAGGCCCACCAGACCCACGGCGGAGTTTTTCCAGCACTGGATGTTGTGGACGCCCATGCGGTGCTGGCGGATGACTTCGGCGGCGGGGCGGAAGAGGCCGTTCGCGGCGGCGCGGCGGTCCGCTTCGGAGAGGGTGTCCCAGATCAGGTCCGCGCCCTGGCACATGGGGATGAGCCAGGTGGATTCGTCCAGGGTCTGCGGTCCCACCCGGCCGCCGCCGACCGCCTCCTTGCCGTGGATGTTGTGCAGCGGGTACTGGGTGTAGCGTTCGGCATAGGCGAGGAGGATTTCCCGGCCGCGCTCGGCGTAGCGGCGGTCGCCGTGAATCTGGTACATCAGCCCGAGGGCGCGCAGCCCGGTGGAGAGGCGGTTGTGGGCGCGGTCCAGAACCACGTCGTCGTAGGGCCAGCCCGAGTAGACCGCGCCGCAGACCGTGCATTCGTGTTCGGTTGGGGAGACGGTGCGGAGCCGGGCGCCGTCCTTCTTGCAGGCGTACCAGTGCCACCACTGCCCTCCGCGCGGCGGCAACTCGATGCTGCCTTCGAGCAGGGCGTCCGCCTGCCTTTTTTCCGCGTCGTGGATGGCTTTGACCCAGGCGATGGTTTGGATACGTTCGCGGACGGCGGCGATTTCCGCCGCGTTCGCCAGCAGCCGGGGGTGGGGAGGAAGATCCAGGGGTTTGGCCACCGGCACGGCCAGCGCGACCAGGGACCAGGGACGGTCCTTGGCCGCAACGGCCAGACGCAGGGTGGTTTGCTCAAGCGGCCGGGCCGTTTCCAGCCAGCCCTTGGGGAGGGGGACCTCGATGTCCGCCTTGGCCTCGCCCTGGGCCGGAAGGTTCAGGGCCGTTGGCAGAATGCCGCCGGTTACCGTGGCTGCCAGGGCGTTGTTCCCGGTGTTCCGGACGACGAGGGGGACGATGGCTTTGCCGCCGACGATCCGGGCCGGTTCCGCCTGGACTTCCAGACAGCGCGGGACGAGCTGGATGTCGTCGAGGTCGAGCGTCACCTCCGCGCCGTCCGGCGCCTGGGTGCGGAACATGAGGCAGCGGGTGTTCGGCACCGGCGTGTCGCCCCATTGCATCCACGAGGTGGCGAGATCGACTTCGCCCAGGTGCCAGAGCCCGTCGGCGGGGTGGTTGCCGCCGATCTGCCAGGTGGCCTGCCAGCCCTTGGCGTAGTCGGGGTCCATCAGCTTGATGTGCAGGCTGCTGGAGCCCTTGCCGCTGAACCGGTACCAGAAGATCAGCCGCGAGTCGGCGGTGAACGGGACGCTCAGGTGGTTCAGCTCCAGCCGGGGGCCGGTGGGCTTGCCGGTGCCGGGGATGGCGTAGCGGACCGCCTGTCCCGTCTTGCCGTCGGGGACGAGGGTGATGCCGCTGCTCCAGTGATCGGTGGTCTCCGCATCGTGCAGCATGGCGGGTGCCTCCAGGGGTTGGGCAAGGGCCAGCGGGACGGCCGGGGCGAGAAAGGCGAGAACGGCAAGACAGCGCATGGACATGGCAGGCACTCCGTGGACAGTTTCGCACCAAGGCGCGACCAGCATAGCACGGTCAGGAAGGAATGCGAAATCTCCGGGGCGGTTTTCCCCGTTCGGGCACCTGGCGGGAAAAAGGGGGTCGATTTCTGCGGGGAAAGTCGAGTCCGGCCAATGTCGGGCCGAATTGAAACGTCTATTTCACATCATGCAGAAGAACCAGATTCTCTATCTATTGGGTGCGTATCCGCAGTGGAGCGAAACCTTCGTGCGGCAGGACCTCGCCCTGCTTCAGGAGCTGGAGCTTCCCCTGTGCCCGGTGGCCCTGTTTCCGGGGGACTCGGCACGGCAGGCGGACTGGCCGGAGGTGCGGTATCTGGATTCGTCGCCTGCGGCGGTGGGCGGGGCACCGTCGGCGCTCGCCGCCTGCTCGCGCCTGCTGCCCCGGTATGTGGCGACCCGCCTTTCCCTGTTCCATCATCGCCGCCGGGTGCAGGCACTGGCGGAGCTGGCCCGTTCGCTGGGCGCGCGGCACATCCACGCGGAGTTCGCCGATCTGCCCGCGCTGGTGGGCGCGGCGGTGGCTCGCCGTCTGGGGCTGGGGTATTCGCTGAGCGTGCATGCGCGGGATGTGCATGTGGCTAAATTCTCGCCGGGGCTGGTCTACGGCGGCGCCCGTTTCGTGCTGGCCTGCAACCGGGATGCCTGGCGCGGGGTGAACCGCTACCGCTGCGCGGCGCGGGCCGGGGTCCATCTGATCCATCACGGGCTGGATTTGGCCAACTGGCATTTCCGCGAGCCGCCGCCGCCCGGCGCTCCCCTGCGTTTGATGTTCGTGGGACGACTGGTCGAGAAAAAGGGCCTGAACGTGCTGTTCCGCGCTCTGGCCCTGCTGCGCGACCAGGGGCGGTCGGTGCGGCTTTCCCTGTACGGGGACGGTCCCCTCGAAGGCCTGCTCCGCAGTCTGGGCCGCATGCTCGGGCTGGAGGACGCGCTTGCCTGGGAGGGGGTGGTGCCCCGCGAGGAGATCGCCCGGCGGATGCGCGAGCACGATGTGCTGGTCATGCCCAGCATCGTGACCCGCGACGGCGACCGGGACGGGGTGCCGAACGTGGTGGTCGAGGCGATGGCCTGCGGGCTGCCCGTGGTGGGCAGCGATGCGGGCAGTCTGCCCGAGGTGCTTACGCCGGAAACCGGCTGGGTGTTCCCGGCGGGCAGGGAAAGCGCTCTCGCCGCCGCCGTCGAGCAGATGTTCGGGGCGCCCGGGGAAACGCGCGCCCGCTGCCAGGCCGCCCGCCAGTTGGTGGTCCGCGAATATGATGCCCGCGCCCTGGCCCGCAAGCGCGCCGGCCTGCTGCATTCGGTTCTCGAATAGGGGCACATCCCGTTGCAAACCCCGGTGCCGAGTCCACATTGTCCACTTCGTGCCGGTACCGGAACCAACCGAGAAAGACAACAGCTTTGACCGCCAAACACAAGTCCCTCGCCGAGCGCATCGTCGGTGCCAGCATCGTGGTGGGCATCGCTCATCTCTTCCTCAAGTTCACGGGCTTGATCCAGGCCAAGGCGGCGGCCCATTTCCTGAGCACCAGCGAATACGAGCCCATTCTGGTGGTCGCCTTCACCGGGGTCATCGGCACGCTCTTTTTCATCGGCGAAGAGGCCATCGGCCCCAGTTTCCTGCCGGTCTTCATGCGCGAGATGGACGACAAGGGGGAGAAGGAGGCCTGGGATTTCGCCAATGTGCTACTCACCCTCCAGGCCATTCTGCTGCTGGTGGCGGTGGGCAGCATCATGCTTTTCCCGGATTTCTTCATCCGCCTGTTCACCGACTGGCGTTCGTCGGACAATCCGGAGCGCTACGACCTGCTGCGCCGCAGCCTGGTGATCCTGGCCCCGGCGCTCTTTTTCCTCTCGCTGGGCACCACCACCTACATGCTGCTGAACGGCTACAAGCGCTTCTTCCTGGCAGCCTTCGGCGACGCCTCGACGAAAATCTGCGTGGTGCTCGCGCTCTTTGTCGGAGTATGGGTGTTCGGGGCGGGGGCGAAGGCGGTTATGTTCGGTCTCCTGCTGGGCAGCGTGGCCAAACTGCTGACCCATTTGGCGGGCATGCTGCGCGAATTGCGCTTTTTCCGTCTTTCCCTCGATTTGCGCAATCCGGCGGTGAAGACCATTGGGTTGCTCATGCTGCCTCTGCTGGCCGGTATTCTGATCGCCAAGGTGCGCGACAACTTCAACAGCATCTACAGCCTGAGCCGCTATGCGGACGATCCCGGGCTGCTCATGGCCAACGACCTCGGGCGCAAGCTGTTCGCCTCGATCCAGTGGCTCGTTCCCTATGCCTTGCAGATCGCGCTGTTCCCGTTCCTCTGCGAGCTGGTGGACAAGGATGACCGGGCGAAGCTGGGCGAGGTGCTCAGCACCAGTTGCCGCCATCTGGTGGCGGTCTTTGTTCCCTGCGCGATCATGATCGCGGTGCTGGCCGTGCCGATTTCGGCTCTCATCTTTCTTGGCGGCCGGGCGGATTTCCAGGTGGTGGTGACGTGGACGGGGCTGGCCACGGCCTGCTACATCCTGGTGCTTCCCGCCGCCGCCATGGAATGCGTGCTCATGCAGGGTTTTTTCGCCGACCGCAAGATGATCTCGGTGACCCTGATCGGGGTGATCACGTCGCTGCTGAGCGTCGCCGTCAGCCTGGTCTTCATCGTGCTGCTGAAGGTCGAGGCCACGCTGGCCCTGGTGGCGATTTCTCTTGGTTTCGTGGCCTCCCGCTTCATCAAGAGCATCGCCCTGGCGGTGTACCTGCGGCGGAGCGTGCCGATGTTTCCCCTCGGCGAAACGCTTTCCTTCGTCTGCCGGATCGCCCTGGTGGGGGTGACGGTCGCTCTGGTGACCTATGGCGCCGGCCGAGGGGTGAGCCGGGTGATTCCCGATGGTCTCGACCAGGCCAAGGCCACCTACGAGAAGGCAACGGCGGGAAGCGGCACCACGACCGTGGCCGGGGTGCATCAGCTTCTGGGCAACCGGCTTGATACGGTCCTCGCTCCCGAACAGCGGGCCGAGCGGTTCGAGGTCATGCGGGAGTTCGCCGCCGCTCTGCGGGCCGGCGACGGGGAGGCCCGGTC
>LVAZ01000661.1 GCA_001603055.1 Victivallales bacterium Lenti_02 | reverse complement strand
ACGTGGTCCTGGGCAACGCCGGCGGCAAGGCCGTCTACCTGCGGGACGTGGCCACCGTCCGCGACGGCAGCAAGGAGAAGGAGCAGGAATCCTTCACCAACGGCACCCGCTCCGCCCAGATCGCCATCCAGAAGCAGACCGGCGCGAACACCGTCAACGTAATCCGCGAAGTCAAGAAGCAGCTCGCCGAGATCCAGAAGGACCTCCCCTCCGACATCAAGATCACCACGGTCATCGACTCCTCCGACAACATCATCAACACGATCAATACCCTCCGCGACACGATCATCATCACCTTCCTGGTCGTGATGCTCGTCGTCTTCATCTTCCTGGGCCGCTGGCGTGCGACCTTCATCATCGTGCTCTCGATCCCGATCGCCCTTCTGGCCTCGCTGGTGTACCTCTTCGCGACCGGCAATACGCTGAACATCATCTCGATGTCCGCCCTGACGATTGCGATCGGAATGGTCGTGGACGACGCGATCGTCGTCCTGGAGAACATCTCCTCGCACCTGGAGCGCGGGGAGGAGCCCAAGGAAGCCGCCGTCGTGGCGACCTCCGAGGTCGGTATCTCCGTGATCGCCTCGACCCTGACGATGCTCTGCGTGTTCCTCCCGCTCACGATGGTCAGCGGCATGGCCGGCATCATGTTCAAGCAGCTCGGCTGGATCGTCAGCATCATTATGATCGTCTCGACGACCGCCGCCCTGACGCTGGTCCCGATGCTCTGCTCGCGCTTCCTGCGCAGCGGCCGCCGGACCGGCCGGGCCTATGAGGCGGTCTTCGGCCCCGTCAACCGCGGCCTGGACGCCATCGCCGCCGGCTATGCGCGGCTGATCAACTGGGCCGTGACGCACCGCAAGACCGTGATCCTGAGTGCCGCCGCCATCTTCCTCCTGGTTGTCGCGACGCTGGCCCCCGGCCTGAACACCGAGTTCTTCACGATGGGCGACCAGGGCCGTCTCTCCGTCTCCGTCGAGCTCCCGGCCGGGACCTCGCAGCAGGTCACGGGCGAGCTGGCCGGCCGCCTCTACGCGGAAATCTCCGAAGCGGTCCCCGAAATCCAGCGTTGCAGCTATTCCTACGGCCAGGCCGACTCGGACAACGCCTACGCCAGTATGCAGAACAACGGCTCCAACATCCTCTCGATGAACATCAACCTGGGCAGCCAGAAGAGCCGCAAACGCAGCAGCGCGGAGATCGCCGACGTGGTGCGCGCCATCCTGGTGAACTATCCGGAAATCCGGCGTGCGACCGTCTCGGACGGCGCCGGAATGATGGGCGGCGCCTCGACCGTCGAGCTGGAAATCTACGGCTACGACTTCGAGACGACCGACATCGTCGCCCGGGAGCTCCAGGAACAGATGGCCCTGAGCCCGATGTTCTCACAGGTCATCCTGAGCCGCGACGAGTACACCCCGGAATACCAGGTCGAGTTCGACCGCACGAAACTTGCCCTGAACGGGCTGAATTCCTCGACCGCGGGCGCCGCGTTCAGCGCGGCGATGAGCGGCTCCGTCACTTCGTTCTACCGCGAAGACGGCGAGGAGTATGAGATCCGCGTCCGCTACGCCCCCGAGTTCCGGGGCAGCGTCGAGGACCTGGAGAACATCGTCCTGTACAACGCGGCCGGCCGGCCCGTCCGCGTCAAGGATGTCGGGCGCATCGTCGAGTCGCGGGTCCCGCCGACCATCGAGCGCAAGGACCGCCAGCGCGTGATTACCGTGACCGGTACGGTCGCGCGCGGCGCCGTGCTCAGCCAGGCGGTCGCCGAGACGGCGCGCATCGTGGATGCGACCGAGATCCCCTCCGAGCTCGCGACGGTCATCGCGGGCGACTATGAGGAGCAGCAGGATATGTTCGGGGACCTGATTACCCTGATGATCCTGATCGTCATCCTGGTCTATATGGTGATGGCCTCCCAGTTCGAATCCTTTATGAGCCCGTTCGTGATTATGTTCTCGATCCCGTTCGCGCTGGTCGGCGTGATCCTGGGTCTCCGCCTGACCGGTACGGCCCTCGGCGTGATGGCGATGATCGGCATCCTGATCCTGCTGGGTATCGTCGTGAAGAACGGTATCGTGCTGATCGACTGTACGATCCTGTACCGCAACCGCGGGATGGGCGTGGTCGAGGCGACCGTGGCCGCCGCCCGCAGCCGTCTGCGTCCGATCCTGATGACGACGCTGACGACCGTCCTCGGTATGCTCCCGATGGCGATCGGCCGCGGCGAGGGCGCCGAGCTCTGGCGGGCGCTCGGTATGACGGTCTGCTGGGGCCTGACCATCTCGACCCTCGTGACCCTGATCCTGATTCCGGCCGTCTACTGTGTCTTCGCGACGCGGCAGGAAAGGAGGAAGGCTGAAAAGTTTTAATTCCCGTTCCAAATGTTTATAT
>LVAZ01000224.1 GCA_001603055.1 Victivallales bacterium Lenti_02 | reverse complement strand
CCGCCGAACCCGCCGCCGAGCCGGCCACCCGGGACCCCTTCGGCGAACCGGCGCCCGAACCCGCCGCCGAGCCGGCCGCCCAGGACCCCTTCGCCGAACCGGCCCCGTAGAAATCGTTTGGCATAATTGCCGTTTGCGAACCCCCGCCTGGACGAATGTCAGCGGGGGTTTCTTCTTGCCGGCAGGCTGGTTCGGCAGTTTTTCCGGAAATAGGTGGAGAAAGCGGCGGGACCGGCTTGGGGAATTGGCCGATGGCGGTATAGTAGAAGCCCGTTGCAAGCATGCCTTCGGCAGGGGTGCAGCCGGTCTTCCATTATGGGTACGCAACGGGGGCTTGGCGAATGCCAAGTAACGCATGAACGCCAAAAACACCAAGCACGTTTTCATCACCGGCGGGGTCGTCTCTTCCCTGGGGAAGGGCATCACCGCCGCGTCCATCGCTTTGCTGCTCAAGCGGCGCGGCTACCGGGTGCGCATCCAGAAACTCGATCCCTACGTGAACGTGGACCCCGGCACCATGTCGCCCTACGAGCACGGCGAGGTGTTCGTGACCGACGACGGGGCGGAGACGGACCTGGACCTCGGGCACTACGAGCGCTTCGCCGACCTGGCCTGCAGCAAGGCCAGCAACTACACCACCGGGCGCATCTACCAGACCGTGATCGAGCGGGAGCGGCGCGGCGACTACCTGGGCAAGACCGTCCAGGTGGTCCCCCATATCACCGACGAGATCAAGCGGGCCATCCGCACCCTCGACGGCGACGACGTGGACATCGCCATCACCGAAATCGGCGGCACGGCGGGCGACATCGAGTCGCTGCCCTTCCTCGAAGCCATCCGCCAGTACCGGCAGGAGATCGGCCCCCGCAACGGGCTGTTCGTCCATCTCACCCTGGTTCCCTATCTGCGGGCGGCGGGCGAGCTGAAGACCAAGCCCTCCCAGCAGTCGGTCGGCATCCTGCGCGAGATCGGCATCATTCCCGACATTCTCGTCTGCCGCTGCGAGGAGCCCCTGGAGAAGGAGCATTTCCGCAAGCTGGCGATGTTCTGCAACGTCCGTCCCGAGCTGGTGATCGAGGAGCTGGACGTGGCCAACACCATCTACGAGGTGCCCCTCGAACTGGCCAAGCAGGAGCTGGACACCTACATCCTCGAAATGCTCGATCTGCATGTCCGGGACTTGAAGCTCGACGACTGGGAGGACCTGATCCAGCGCGTGGTGGCCAAGGACAAGCCCAAGGTCGAGATCGCGGTGGTGGGCAAGTACATTCAGCTCAAGGACGCCTACAAGAGCATCTACGAGGCCCTCGACCACGGGGCCATCGCGAACCGCGTGAAGCTGGTCATCCGCCAGTTGGACTCCGAGGACATCGAGACCGGCAAGGTGGACGTGGCGGAGGCGCTGGCCGGGGTGCAGGGGGTTCTCGTTCCCGGCGGTTTCGGCAACCGGGGCATCGAGGGCAAGATCGCCGCCATCCGCCATGCCCGCGAGCACGGTATTCCCTTCCTCGGCATCTGCCTGGGCATGCAGTGCGCGGTCATCGAGTTCGCCCGCCATGTCTGCGGGCTGGCCGGCGCGAACAGCGCCGAGTTCGACGCGCCCGGCAAGGCGACCCCCCATCCGGTCATCCACCTGATGGAGGAGCAGAAGAAGGTCATCAATCTGGGCGGCACCATGCGGCTGGGCGCCTGGCCCTGCGAACTGACGGCGGGCAGCCAGGCCGCCGCCGCCTACGGCGCGGGTTCGGTCCGCGAGCGCCACCGCCACCGCTACGAGTTCAACAACGCCTACCGCGACCAGTTCGTCGCGGCGGGGATGACCGTTGCCGGCACGTCGCCGGACGGGATGCTGGTGGAAATGATCGAGCTGGGCGACCATCCCTGGTTCGTGGGCTGCCAGTTCCACCCCGAGTTCAAATCGCGGCCTCTGGCGGCACACCCGTTGTTCCGGGAGTTCGTCGCGGCGGCCGCCCGGACGTTGGTCAAGGAGGCCTAGCGAAAGTGCCCATGCACGAGAAACCACGGGAATACTGCGGGCTTTGCGGCGTGAGCGGCGGGGGGGATGTTCTGGACCGCGCCCATCAGGGGCTGCACACCTTGCAGCATCGGGGCCAGGAGGCGGCCGGCATCATGGTCGCCTTCCAGGACGGCGAATGCCGCCTGCACAAGGCCCCGGGCCTGGTGGGCCAGGTGTTCGCGAAGATTCCCGAGTCCTGGCCGGTCCCGGACATCCGGCGCGCCATCAGCCATGTGCGCTACGGCACGGCGGGCGGCTCGACCGCCGCCAATGTCCAGCCCCTGATGGTGAACATCGCCGGCCACACGGTGGGCGTGGCCCACAACGGCACCATCTGCAACGCTCCCTCCCTGCGCCAGGAGCTGCTGCACGAAGGGGCGATTTTCCAGACCAGCACCGACACGGAGCTGATTCTCCACCTCATGGCCCGCGCGCTCAAGGGCTGCAACGGCGACCTGTGGCAGGCTCTCGAAGAGGCGCTGCGCCGCCTCAAGGGCGCCTTCTCCCTGCTCATCATGGTCGACGACATCATGGCCGCCGCCCGCGACCCCTTCGGCTTCCGGCCGCTGGCCATCGGCGATTTCGACGACGGCGGCTACATCGTCGCCAGCGAGACCATCGCCTTCAGCGTCACCGGTGCCGCCTATGTCCGCGAGGTCGAGCCCGGCGAACTGGTGATCTGGGGCGCGGGGAACCGCATGGTGAGCCGCCAGTTCGCGCCCTGCGCGCGCCGCGCCCACTGCATCTTCGAGCATGTCTATTTCGCCCGCCCCGGCAGCCGGGTCTTCGGCGACAGCGTCTACGAGGTCCGCAAGGAAATGGGCCGGGTGCTGGCCCGCGAGGCGCCGGTGGACGCGGACATCATCGTGCCGGTTCCCGACAGCGGCATGTACGCGGCCCTGGGCTATGCCGAGGTCTCCGGCATCCCGCTGGACATGGCCCTGAGCCGGAACCACTACGTGGGCCGCACCTTCATCGATCCGGAGCTGGGCTCCTCGCGGCAGAAGCTGGTCGGACGCAAGCTCCAGCCCATCGCCGAGGCGCTCATCGGCAAACGGGTGTGCCTGGTGGACGACTCCATCGTCCGCGGCTCCACCAGCCGGGCGCGCGTGCACACCATCCGGCAGGCGGGGGCGCGGGAGGTCCACATGCGGATCAGTTGCCCCCCGCACCGCTTCGGCTGCTACTTCGGCATCGATTTCCCCGAACGGGAGTCGCTGCTGGCCAACAAGGTCCCTGCGGGCGACCTCTGCCGCAGCCTGCGCCTCGACTCGCTCGGCTATCTCTCGAAGGAGGGCATGCTGTCCTGCGTCAAGGCCCGCCGTCCCGAGGACTACTGCTGCGCCTGCTTCGACGGCGAGTATCCGGTGCTGCCCGACCAGCTCGACCGGCGTGGCTAGCGTGGTCAAGTGACGGAGCGGGGACTATGGTGTCGGCGGATGCCGCCGGAAGCTGGCGGACCGACCCACCCCCGGAGTCCCCGCCATGAATCGTTCCCTGCTGCTGTGCCTGACCATGATCCTTGCGGTTGTCCAGCCAGTGCCCGGAAACCAGAAGAAAGCCCCGTTCCGGCTGCTCTACAACAGCGACGCCATGAATGTCCAAACCTGCGGGACTCCTGGTCATCCTCCCAACCGGCCGTTGACCGATGCCGCCATTGCGGCCACCATCGACGAGGCTGCCGAGCATGGCGTCGATGCCTACATGCTCAGCGCGGGATGGGGGCATTATCCCTGGACCCAGAGCGAACGGATGCGCGAGCACTACCGCTGGTGGCTGGAGGAAGAGGGGCGCAAGCCCGACCAGTACGGGGAGTATCTGCTGGCCGGCGGCGACTGGGTGCGGGTGTTGCTCGAACGCTGCCGGCATCATGGCATCGCGGCCTTCTTCAGCTTTCGCGTGAACGATGTGCATTTCATGGAGCACGCCGGCACGGAACACCCGCGCTCGCAGTGGGCCAGCCGCTTCTACACCGAGAATCCCCAGTTCTGGATCGAGCCGGAACATCGCAGCAAATGGCCCGCAGGCTACAACAGCCTCCGGGGCATGAACTGGGCCGAACCTGCCGTTCGCGAATACAAGCTGGCGCAGATTCACGAACTGTGCCGCGACTATGATCTCGACGGCCTCGAACTGGACTTCCTGCGCGATCACACCCTGTTCCGGGCCGAATGTCCCGAGGCGGACCGGATCGAGGCGGTCACGGCCTTTGTCCGCGAGGTGCGCGCCATTCTGGACCGCACCAGCCGCGACGGCAGGCACCGCTGGCTATGCGCCCGGGTGCCCCTCGACCTGCGGCGCTGGCCGGAGACGGGCCTGGAGCCCGAGCGTCTCACGGTGGCGGGCGTGGACATGCTGAACGCCTCCGGCTGGTACCATACCGTCGCCGCTCCCGAGCTGGCCGACCTGCGCGAGCGGGTGCCAGGGGTGGCGCTATACCAGGAACTCACCCACAGCGCCGCGACCATGTGGTTTCTCACCGAGCGCACCGGCTACGGCACCGTCGGCCATCCCCGCACCTGGGACACCCAGTTCCATACCGTGGCCAATCTCGCCTACGCGCGCGGAGCCGACGGTGTGAGCCTGTTCAATTTCGCCTACTACCGGCAGCGCTACCGGGACTTCGAGTGGCTGGCCCGCGAGCCTCCTTTCCATGTGCTGCCGCGCCTTCGCGATCCGGCGTGGCTTTCCCGCCAGCCCCAGCATTATTGGCTGGGCCAGTGGAACTACCACAACCAGATAACCAACCGCCCGCTCCGTGCCGACCAGCCCCGCCGGTTCCATTTCGACGTGGCTTTGCCGCAGGCTCCCCTCTTGGGAACGACGCGCCTGCGGCTGCACACCGACCAGCCCATCGTCGGCGAGCCGGCCGCCGAATTCAACGGAACCGTGCTGGCGGAAACCGACGATGCGAGCGGGTTCTTCGACAATCCCTACGACCACATGCTCAGCGACGCGCCCCGCCGCCGAGCCTGGATTCTACCCCTCGAACTGGTGCGCGAAGGTCGCAACGAACTGCAACTCACCCTGGCCGGGACGGGCGAGGCGCTCCGCGTCACCTGGGTCGATTTCGCGGTGCCGACGCTGGCTCAGTAGCGCTGGAGCAGTTCGAGCATCTTGCGGTCGAGCTTGTGCCCTTCGTAGTCCTCGTATTCGACGTCGGCGCGGCCGCTGTCGAGAATGCCGAAGCCGCCGCGGAAGTTCCACAGCGCCCAGCCCAGCTCGGCCTGCCGGAGCTGCTTGAGGTTGTCCTCGAGCCAGTTCAGAGAGACGTCGTGCGGGGTCTTGTTGAAGACGCCGAATTCGCCGATCATGGTGCCGACGCCCTCGCGCCGGTAGCGGTCCCAGTGGCCGATGCGTTTTTCCCACAGCTCGCTCGGCCCCTGGATGCGCTGGGTGGTGAAGGGCTTGCCGGGGACAAAAGTGATTTCGGCGGGTTCGGCCCCCCATTGGCTGTTGAGGACGATGGTCTGCTCGGGCTGGCCCTCCGGGGTCACGCCGAGTTCGCTGAAGATGAGCCAGTCGCCGCCGGTCATCTCGATCTCGACCAGTTGGCTGCCGGCCGGGATGGCGGCGGTGTAGTCCTTGTCGTAGATGTTCTGGTAGATGTTCCACTGTTCGGCGAAAACCTCCTTGGTCCACTCGCCCTCGCCGGGGCCGCAGACGAATTCCCGGGCCCAGACTTCCTGGCCGTCCGCCCGCGCGACGAGCTTGGCACTGACGGAGACTTGATAGAGGCGGAGGCGGAGGGTGGCGGCCGCCGGGAAGGGGCCGTGCAGTTTCAGGGGACCGTGCGGCACGCCTGGCTTGGTGGGCGAATAGAGCCGCCCCGTGGCCAGGGGGGTGGGCCAGACGGGCGGGGGAAAGGCGTCCGAACCGGTGATCCAGGAGGCCTTGTAGTGGGTGATGGTGCTCGGCCAGTACTGGTGCGGCGAGAAGGCGACGTTCAGGGACTTGAGCCCGGCCACCAGCTCGTCCTCGTCCACGCTGAAAATGGTGTCCGAGATGATCAGCCGTTCCGGGTCCTCCTCGCGGATGGCCAGCACGGCCGGGGTGATGGCCTTCAGGTAGTCCGCCGGCGCGACCCGGCCCGGCTCGTTCACGAGATTGAAGCTGACGCGGCGGTTCGGAATGCCCTTGTAGCGTTTGGCGAAGACGCGCCAGTGGTTGGCGAAGGCCTGCTGGGCCACCTCGTCCGTCCACAGGTTGAAGGGCTCGGGGTCGCGGCGGGCGTTGACGCAGTAGCCGGGGGCGCGATGGAAGTTGATCGAGACATGGATGCCGTAGCGTTCGCCCAGCGCGATGGCCTCGTCGATGTGTTCGAGGCAGGTCTCGTTGAATGTCGCCAGGTCGCCGTCCACGATCCACAGGCGGTAGTCCATCGGCAGGCGCACGAAATCGAAACCGAAATCGCGGATCATCTTGAAGTCGCTTTCGCGGAAGCGGTTGTTGCCGCCGCGCAGGGTGAACTTCTCGGTGAGATTGAATCCCCGCCAGCGGGGCAGCTTGGCGGCGCTGGGTTCGTCGGCGGCGGCGAGCAGGGAGGCGGCAAGCGCAGTCATGAGAAGGAATCTCCGCGTCATCGTCACATGCTCCGGGGTTGGGGGGGATGGGGTTGCCGACGCAGCTCGCGCAGGCGGATTTTGGTATTCTGGTAGAGGCGGTTGCGGGCACCCGCAATAATATGGTCCACATCGTAGCGGGTCAAGCGCAGATGTTGGCCGAGCAGGAGCATGGCGTCCTGCTCCTCCCTGGCGATGGTCCCGCCATTTCGGCCATTTGGGCCAGCCATTCGCGGGCCTGACGGCTGTCGGCGGGGAGCTGGACTTCGAGTTCGCCCGCCTGGTTCTTGCCGACATGGCTGGTATAGACCAGATCGGCCACCGCCAAAATGAAGAGCGGGATGCAGGCAACCGGGACTTCGATGGCCAGCCGGACAAGAAAAACGGCCAAGGCGATCCGTCGCCCCCGTCCACGCCGGAACTGTGTAGTTCCCGTCCCCCGCCGGCACGAGCGCCGGTGTCCGGCATGGTGAGGAGAAGCAGGACGAATCCAGGGCCATCACCCAGCGTCAGGAACAGCGCCACCACGAGGCATGTTGTGTGTTTTGCAGAAGCCGGTCTTCTGGGCAGACAGAAATACTCTGTCCGACGAGGTTCTGCCGAAGGCGCTTGCTTTCCCACTCTTCCCCGTCTTCCTTTTCTGCTGGATTCTTTTTGTGCTGGAAAAAATATGGCGACGGACAAATGTGGTACTGACTTGCGCCCCCTTTGTCGGGTTTTCCGCATCGTCGACGACCCGGACGGTGACTTTCGCCTTCGGGTACTCCGCCCCGCACGAGACGGCGAGGGCGAGCAGGACAGACACGGCGATCAGCCAGCACCAGCGGCGTTTGGGGTCGGTGGGGTTCATGGTCCGCTCTCCTTGAGGCAGGTTTCTGCCTCAAGATGCCGCCTTCCGGCGCGGAATCAAGCGCGGTCGGAAGGGGCGGCGGGCAGCGGGGAGAGAACCTGTGAGGGAGTGGAATAAATGTTGCGCTGTCCTGTCGGTCCCGGCCACTTCAGCGTGGGCTTGTCTCCTGTCGGGTTTTGGTGCAGATCAAGTCCATATGCGCTTATCAAACACTATTCACTGCAATCCTGAAGAGCCCCGTCTCACGTGTATCTACGGAATCGGTCGGAAAGGGCTTGGCCCGTGGTAGGCATGACGGTAAATATCGCCACGCTTGAAATCGTTAGCGGAATTGTACGAGAAACCTGGTGCGGCAAGAGTTGAGAAATAGACGTCTGGCCCCGCGTCGCATTTTTCGCGAATCCATGGAATTCCCTCATTCCATTCTGGCGGAAGATCGCAAACATAAACTTCATCATCAATTAGCAGGAAACCACAACGCATCTCCCTATTTCTGTAGCTGCGGGAGCCTGTGCAGGCAATAAGTGGGCCGGGAAAGCCTACACTTACGCCATGCGGAAAGAACAGAAATAACTCTACAATTTCTCTATCGATGACGGCAGGCCTGTTAGTCGTGAATCTCGGGTCGTCCCTAGTAAGGCGATCAATAAGTGAATCGGAGTTGTTGGTCTTCGCGCATATGTCTTTGATACTAGCAGAGATGCGCGGCGCTATCAGCCAATAGCACATCTCTCTATTGCTTTCGAACGGACCCTCAGGCGTGAGCATAATAAAAGAAGAAGCGATGCGCCTATAGACTGCGAATGTGGCAAGAATCGCCAGTATGAGTGCGGCGACTTTCTTTCTATTCTTCATAAACACCCCCTGTTTTGGCGTCGAACAAATAGTGCAGGCCATCGAATTCGACGACCCATACAGGAAGCAATCTGCTGTCCTTGCACATATATACCATCTCCCTCTTGATCCTTTCCTCGCCGTTTTCTGTGTCTTTCGAGAAGAATAGTTCCTTCACCGCAGTTTCTCGATTTCCAACGAAGCTCTTATTGTACACTCCGACGAAAAGGGGGACGGGTTCTTTGTGGCGGG